>DATJBR010000318.1:0-6864 GCA_035515255.1 Lysobacter sp.
GTTCGACGTCAGCCACATGACCGTGGTCGACCTGCACGGCGAGCGCAGCCGCGAGTTCCTGCGCACCCTGGTCGCCAACTCGATCGACAAGCTGAAGAAGCCGGGCAAGGCGCTGTACACCTGCATGCTCAACGAGCGCGGTGGAATCATCGACGACCTGATCGTCTATTTCCTCGCCGAGGACTTCTTTCGGCTGGTGGTCAACGCCTCCACCCGTGACAAGGATCTGGCATGGATCGGCCGTCATGCCGAGGCGTTCGGCGTGCAGGTCAGCGAGCGCGACGACTTCGGCCTGATCGCGGTGCAAGGCCCCGACGCACGTGAAAAGGTGCTGGGTCTGCTGGTCGAGGACGACCGTGCGCGCATCGACAAGCTGGCGAAGTTCTCCGCCACCGATACCCACACCGCCGACGGCACCCCGGTGTTCATCGCCCGCACTGGCTACACCGGTGAAGACGGCTTCGAGCTGGTGCTGCCGCAGGAGCGGACCGTGGCCGTGTGGGAGGCGCTGCTGGCCACCGGCGTGAAACCGGCCGGCCTGGGCGCGCGCGACACCCTGCGGTTGGAAGCGGGCATGAACCTGTATGGCCAGGACATGGACGAGGACGTCACACCGTATGAAGCAGCGCTGGGCTGGACGGTCTCCCTCGACGAAGGCCGCGCGTTCATCGGTCGGGGCGTACTCGAACAGCAGCAGGCCAACGGCGTGCCGCGACAGATGATCGCGTTGGTGATGGATGACAGGGGTGTGCTGCGGCATGGCCAGAAAGTGCTGACCGACCGCGGTGAGGGCGAGATCCTGTCGGGGACGTTCGCGCCTACCCTGGGCAAGGCGATCGCATTCGCGCGGGTGCCCGCCGGCGAGATCGCCCTCGGCCATGCCGGCAACGTGCGCGTCGACATCCGCGGCAAGGAAGTGCCGGTGCGGGTGGTCAAGTTCCCGTTCGTGCGCGACGGCAAGGCGCAGGACGGCGTGCTGGAATGAACCACCGCTGCGCGCGTGTCGCCGACACCCGGCGACGTGCGTGCTTGGTTACACTAATGCCCCTTTTCATCCACAGCCGTAGCAGCGGAGCAATGCCATGAGTGAGATCCCCGGCGACCTGAAGTTCCTGAAATCCCACGAGTGGGCCCGTGTCGAAGACGACGGCAAGGTGACGGTGGGTATTTCCGATCACGCCCAGGGCCTGCTCGGCGATCTGGTCTATGTCGAGCTGCCCAACGTCGGCGACCGTATCGAGGCCGGCACCGCCTGCGCCGTGGTCGAGTCCGTCAAGGCGGCGTCCGACATCTATGCGCCGGTCACCGGCACCGTCGTTGCCGTCAACGAGGCGTTGAACGACAAGCCCGAGACGATCAACGAAGACGCCTACGGCGATGGCTGGATCTTCACCCTCGAGATCGAAGAGCGCGACCAGCTCAACGACATGCTGGATCCCGACGCCTACGCCGAAATGCTGGAAGACGACGAGCACTGAAGCAGTTGCCCATGTTCCGCACCTTCCTGTGCGGAACATCGGAAGACCGGTCGCGACACTGTCGCCTCCCTGCTGAAAATCTCCCGGCCCGCATCGGAAACGACGCGGGCTTTTTCATGCGTTGCCGCCGGGCAATCCGGTTGACGAATCGCCATCTCCGCAATGCATCGCTGCGCATTTCGGCGCAGTTGGGATTGTGCAACGCGAAACACGCATGCGTCCGAGCCTCCGGATCTGCAAATACCAAGTGGTGAAAAAATCACCACTCGTATCGCGTGGATAATTTATCGACATCGGCGTCATGCCCGTACTGTCGGTTGCATGAAGCGCTGAAAGCCACGTTGTACGGGGCTCGCGGGAAATAGTGCAGTGACTCTTGAATATGCAATGCAGCCCTCGTCCGACTCGCGCGGGCTGACGTTGGCGCGCAACTTTTACGTCGACCTTCCCGATGTCGAAAAAAAAATGTTGGTGCTTGTTGACACTATGAAATCCCGTGATTAGGTTGCGCGAAGCAGACACTTCCTGCGGAAGAGAGTGAGCATAGCCAACGCGACAACCTGCGCTGCAAGTCTGACCACCGTCCCGATGACTCGTGCGGCGGTCTTGGCGCCTCCGTCGCTGGCTGGATTGCATGTCGCCGAATCACACCAGTTCCATCGCAGGCAACCCGGTTTGGCATCCGCCGACCGGGTTCTTGTTTTCCGGGTGCTGCCAATGACACCCGCGATCCTGAGGTGGACTGAACAGAATCCGTTCCGGAGCAATGTGCGCCGGCGGTTGGCCGCGGGGCGACTCCCGACGGCATTGCTTGGTACTGGGCTGTATCTACCGATAGACCACTGACGAGGAGCCATCACATGGCCACGAAAACTGCTGCGAAGAAAACGCCCGCCGCCAAGAAAGCGGTGAAGAAGGTCGCCGCAAAGCCGGCAGCCACCAAGGTCGCCAAGAAGGCGGTGAAGAAGGCTGCTGCGAAGCCGGCAGCGAGCAAGGTCGCCAAGAAGGTCGTCGCCAAAAAGGCGGTGAAGGCACCCGTTGCCAAGAAGGCCGCGGTGAAGAAGGCCGCTACCAAGGTTGCCAAGAAAGTCGCGACCAAGAAGGCGGCGGTGAAGAAGGCCGTGACCAAGGTTGCCAAGAAGGTTGCGACCAAGAAGGCAGCGGTGAAGAAGGCTGCGACCAAGGTTGCCAAGAAGGTCGCGACCAAGAAGGCTGCAGCGAAGAAGGCCGCGACCAAGGTTGCCAAGAAGGTCGCGACCAAGAAGGCGGCTGCCACCAAGGCCGTGAAGAAAGCCGTCAAGAAAGTGGCGGCCAAGAAGGCGGTAAAGAAGGTCGCCAAGAAAGCCGTCGCGAAGAAGGTGGTAGCCAAGACCGCCAGCAAGTCGACTGCGAAGAAACCAGCCATGAAGAAGGTGGCTGCGAAGAAGACGGCCAAGAAGGTCGCAACCAAAGCACCTGCGGCGAAGAAGGTAGCGAAGACCGCAGCAGCGAAGCCGGCCGCCAAGAAGCCGGCACGTCGCGCGGTCAAGAAGGCGGCGGTGGTGCCAACCCCGATGCCGGTAACACCCGCACCGATCATCTAGACCGTCCCCGATACCGCGCACGTACATGGACTCTCTCCCGCAACCCAGGCGGGGGAGAGTTTTTTTATGGGGAAGGTACTACGGTTGTCCTCAGGCTAGCGGCGCGGGTGATCGCGCCGAAGCCAGCCCCATCGCGGGCGGTTACTGGGGAGCGGCTGTCGCCTTGGTGGCGGTGCTGCCCGGAGCGCTTTCCTGCTGCTGCCGGTCGGCGTACATGGTCGAAGGATCGAACTTGAGGTCGATCCACGCGGTGAGTTCCGATGGAATGTCCAAAGCGCGATCGATCATCGTGGGCAGCAGGCCCGAGGGCAGGGAACTCTCCCCGTTCCACAGCACGACGATGCCCAGGTCGCTGTCGGGCAGCATCGCGATCATGCCGCGATAACCCTGCACTGCGCCGGCGTGATAGACGAGGCGATGGCCCGAATAGTCGTATACCCGCCAGCCCAGCGCATAGCCCGCCGAATCCAGCCGCGCGCGACGCCACGCAGAACTGCGGGCCTGGTAGGGCGTATCGACCAATGGCTCGTGCAGGGTCGCCAGCAGCGGTGCCGGCAACACGTCGGGGCGGTGGCCGGTGTGGGCGAGCAGCCATTGCGCCATGTCGCTGGCGCTGGCATTGACGCCGGCTGCCGGAGCGACTTCGTAATAGGTGGACTTCGGCATCACCGACACCCAGCCGCGCTTGCCGCGCACGTGCGGCTTGGCCCAGCGCGCACTGGACTCGATGCCCTCCAGTCCGAGGCTGGCGTCGTTCATGCCCAGCGGCTTGAGCAACCGGCTCTGGACTTCCTGGCTGTAGAAATCGCCGGTGGCGGCGAATACGATGTCGCCGATCAGGCTGAAGGCAACGTTCTGGTAGGCGTAGCAGGTTCCCGGCGCGCACTTCATCGGCGCGCTGGCGAGCTTCTGGCTCAGTGCGCGATACGGGACGTAACGCTCCAGGTCGCGGTCGTAGGCGTTTTCGCCCAGACCGACGCGATGGCTGAGGATGTCGGCGACGGTGATCTGTTGCGCGGCGCCGGGCTGGCTCAACTCGAAGTTGGGCATGTAGTCGGTCAGCCGGCTGTCCCAGCGCAACGTGCCGTTGTTGACCAGCAGGCCGGCCATGGTGCCGGCGAAGCCCTTGGACAGTGAGGCCAGGCGAAACACGGTGTGTGCATCGACGGGTTCCGCATCGCTGACATCGGTGATGCCGTAACCGCGTGCGCTGAGCACCTGGCCGTTGTGCACGATCGCCATCGCCAGCCCGGGCACGCGCTGGTCGGCGACGATCTGCTGCGCCATGGCCTCGAACATCGATACGTCGAAGGCGTTGGGCAGTGGCGGTCCGGCGGGTTTTGCCGGAAGCGCCGGTGCCGCGGCCAAAGTCTCGGGCGCGACGAAAATCGGGGCAGGCGTGGCAACGGCTTCAGTTGCCGAAGTGGACGGTTTCGAATCGCCACCGAGCAGCGAAGTCTGCGCGGTGGAAGCCAGCGCCAGGGTCAGCAGGAAGGCCAATGCCGCCAAGCGTCCGCCAAGGCCGGGTCGCCGGTTCGAGTCGTCTTTCATCGGTCGCAGGGCCTGCGTATGCTGGGGTCTTCGGATCATAACGCCGTTATCCAGAGGTTTGCGAGCAATGATGTTCAGCTTCCTGATTTTGCTGGGTTTAGTTCTCCTGTTCATCTTCTGGGCAGTGGGTCTCTACAACGGTCTGGTGGGCGCGCGGAACGCTTTCAAAAACGCGTTTGCGCAGATCGACGTGCAATTGCAGCGCCGCTTCGAACTGATTCCGAACCTGGTCGAGATCGCCAAGGGCTACATGACCCACGAGCGCGAAACGCTGGAGGCGGTCATGACCGCACGCGCGGCGGCGATGTCGGGCGCATCGGCGGCCAAGAGCCATCCGGGCGATCCGGAAGCCATGGCCCGGATGGGCAGCAGCGAAGGTCTGCTTGGCGGTGCGCTGGGTCGTTTGCTGGCGGTGTCGGAGGCCTACCCGGATCTGAAGGCCAACCAGACCATGATGCAACTCACCGAGGAGCTGACCAGCACCGAGAACAAGGTCGCGTTCGCGCGGCAGGCGTACAACGATGCGGTGACCACTTACAACACCCGGCGCGAGGTGTTCCCGGCCAGCCTGATTGCCGGCAACTTCGGTTTCGGCCCGGCCGGATTGCTCGACATCCCGACCGACCAGGCGCAGATGAAGCAGGCGCCGCAGGTGAAGTTCTAGCGCGACGCCTGTCCGCGACTCTCAGGTCGATCCGATGAACTTCTTTGAACACCAGGCGGCGGCCCGGCGCAGTTCGACGCGTCTGGTGCTGCTGTTCGCGCTGGCGGTACTGGCCATCGTCATTGCAGTGGATGCGGTGCTCTGGCTGGTCGTGGGCGCCGATGCGGTGGCGCTGGCGTGGGGCGCGCTGGTCACCTTGGGGGTGATCGGGCTGGGCTCGTTGTACCGGTCGTCGAGCCTGAGCGCCGGAGGCGAGTCGGTCGCGCAGGGTCTGGGCGGCGTGGCGGTGGCCGAGGACAGCACCGATCCGGACCTGCGCCGTTTCCGCAATGTGGTCGAGGAGATCGCGATTGCCTCGGGGTTGCCGATGCCGCGGTTGTACGTGCTCGAACACGATGCGGGGATCAATGCCTTCGCGGCGGGCTATTCGCCGTCCGATGCAGTGGTCGCGGTGACGCGCGGCACCCTGGACCGGCTCAACCGTGACGAGTTGCAAGGTGTGGTCGCGCATGAGTTCAGCCACATCCTCAATGGCGACATGCGACTCAACCTGCGCCTGATCGGTGTGCTGTTCGGCATCTCGATGATCGCGTTGATCGGGCACAAGGTGCTTGAGTTCGGGGCTTACGGCGTACGCGGTCGCGGTCGCGGCGCGGGCGCGGCGGTCATGATCATGGTCGCCGCGGTGGTGGCACTGGCGATCGGCTGGATCGGCCTGTTCTTCGCGCGGATGATCCGCGCCGGTATCAGTCGCAGCCGCGAACGCCTGGCCGATGCCAGCGCGGTGCAGTTCACCCGGCAGAGTGCGGGCCTGGCAGGCGCGTTGAAAAAGATCGGCGGACTGCCGGACGGGTCGCATCTGGTGTCCGCCGGCGATGCGGAGGAAGTCAGCCACATGCTGTTTGGCGAGGGGCTCGGCTTTGGCGGGTGGTTCGGCTCGCTGCTGGCCACCCATCCGCCGCTGCTGGAGCGCATCCAGGTGCTGGAGCCGTCCTTCCGGGCGGACCAGCTCGATGCCTTGTCGCGCCGTTGGCTGGAGCGGCCACCGCATGGACTGGACGAGGACCTGCAGCTCGGCCTGCATGCCTCGCCATTGCTGCCGCCTGCGGGAAGCGAGCAGGCCCTGAGCGCACCGACGGTATCGGCGCAGGTCGGCCAGCCGGACATCGATGACTACCGGCGTGCGGGTGCGATCGGCGCGCAGCTTCCGGATGCGTTGCGTGCGCTGGCGGCCGATCGGGAGCGCGTCATGCCGTTGGTGCTGGCACTGTTGCTGGATGCACGGCAGCCGATCGTCGACAAGCAGGTCTTCGCGGTGGGTGCGCGATTGGGCAAACAGGTGGCAGCGGAGGTAATTCATCTGCGGCAGCAGGTGGAGGGCCTGCATCCGATGTTGCGCCTGCCGCTGGCTGCTTTGGCATTCCCGGTCCTGCGACGGCGTCCGCGCCCGCAACTGGAGCTGTTCCTGGACGCGGCCAACGCGATGGTGTTTGCCGATGGTGATGTGTCGCTGTTCGAGTATTGCCTGGGCCGGCTGCTGACCGTGCAGCTACGCGAGTCGCTCGACCCTTCGCGTTATGCCCGCATC
>DATJBR010000319.1:0-4251 GCA_035515255.1 Lysobacter sp.
GGAAGCGTGGCAGACCCTGGCCGACGGCGAACGCGCCTACGTCGCCCGCTATGCGCTGGGCCGGGATTACCACAAGCTCATGCGCCAGCGCCTGCAGCGACTGGCCACGCGGATCGCCGAAGTGGTCGGCCCGTTCGGGCATCGCGTGTTCGTCGATTCGGCGCCGGTGCTGGAACGTGCGCTGGCGCGCAATGCCGCGCTGGGCTGGATCGGCAAGCACACCTGCCTGATCGACAAGGACGGCGGCTCGTGGTTTTTCCTCGACGAGATCTACCTCGACCTGCCCTTGCCGGTCGACGCACCTGCCAGCGCCCACTGCGGCACCTGCACGCGCTGCATCGACGTGTGTCCGACGCAGGCGATCACTGCGCCGTACCGGCTGGATGCGCGGCGCTGCATTTCCTACCTGACCATCGAGCACGACGGGCCGATCCCGCTGGAACTGCGCGAGCCGATCGGCAACCGCATTTTCGGCTGTGACGACTGCCAACTGGTGTGCCCGTGGAACAAGTTCGCCAAACGCACCGACGAGCCGGACTTCCGCGCCCGCAACCGCCTCGACGAGACGAGCCTGGCGGAACTGTTTGCCTGGACGGAAGCCGAATTCCTGCAACGCAGCGAAGGCTCGGCGATCCGCCGCAGCGGGCACCAGCGCTGGCTGCGCAACATCGCCGTGGCATTGGGCAACGCACCGACCACGCCCGAGGTGGTCGCCGCGCTGGAATCACGCCGCGACAGCGACGACCCGCTGGTGCGCGAGCATGTCGAATGGGCGCTGGAACGCCACGGCGCGCCGGGCGGGTCGGCGACGCTAGGTTGAGACGATCATGTCGCGACCGCCGGATTGAATTCCCGCGGTCGCGGCTGAAGCCGCTCCTACAGGGCCGGCGTGACCGCCATCGATCGCAGGAGCGACGTCAGTCGCGACCTGCACATCACTTCCAAGCCGATGGGCGATCACGGCTGTCGTGATAGCAGGCGTAGGTGCCAAGGGCCAAGGGAAACCACGATACGCGGTTGAGATAAGCCGTGACGTGGAGTTCTGCGCGTTCGCGGCTCACGCCGCTCCTACGGCCGCAGGAAGTCCAGTCGGACGCCCGGAGGAAGTCCCAGTGGGACGGGGATCAGGCTGCCTGGGCGGGGATCGAACGGTTGGTGTGGGTCAGCTGGTTGGCCTGGTCGACGTACACCAGGGTCGGCTTGTAGGCCGCCGCTTCCGCTTCGTCGAGCCCGACGTAAGCGCAGATGATCACCAGGTCGCCCGGTTGCGCGCAGTGCGCGGCCGCGCCGTTGACCGAAATCACGCCGCTGCCTTCCTCGCCACGGATCGCATAGGTGACGAAGCGATGCCCGCTGTTGACGTTGTAGATATGGATCTGTTCGTACTCGCGGATGCCGGAGATATCCAGCAGCCGCCCGTCGATCGCGCACGAACCCTCGTAATGCAGTTCGGCGTGGGTGACGGTGGCCCGGTGGATCTTGGCCTTGAGCAGGTTCAGTTGCATTTCGATGACTCCGACCACGGCATGCGGGCGTTCAAGAGGCGCCAGTTTATCAGCGCATGGCGCGCTGCAACATGACCCGGGCGCAACGTTGCTTCGCATTCACAGGTCGAATGCCAGGTTGTCGATCAACCGGGTCGTGCCCAGCCGCGCGGCGACCAGGGCGACACGCGGGCCGCGCTCGCCCGGTGCCGGTTCGCCCAGATCGGGGCGCCGGATGGCCACGTAGTCGACATTGAATCCCGCACTCGCCAGCTGCTCGACGGCGCCCGCCTCCACCACCTGCCGCGTCTGCCCGGATTGGCTGGCGTCGCGCATCGCCTGCAGGCAACGCCATATCGTGGCCGCCACCGGGCGCTCCTGCGCCGACAGGTACTGGTTGCGCGAACTCATCGCCAGTCCGTCGGCCTCGCGCAGGATCGGCGCGGCGATCAGTTCGACCGGAAACGCGAGGTCGTCGACCATGGAGCGGATCACCGCCAGCTGCTGGTAGTCCTTGAGCCCGAACACCGCCACATCCGGCTGCGCCTGGTTGAACAACCGCGACACCACCGTGGACACGCCATCGAAATGGCCGGGGCGGTGGGCGCCTTCCAGCACCCCGGTCACGCCCGGCACGCATACCTTCACCGCCGCGTCCACGCCGTGCGGATACATCGCCTGCACGCTGGGCAGCCACATCACGTCGGCACCGGCCGCATCCAGACCGGCACGGTCGGCCTCGACCGTGCGCGGATAGCGGTCGTAGTCCTCGTTCGGACCGAACTGGGTCGGATTGACGAACACGCTGACGACCACGCGGTCCGCGCTTTCCCGCGCCAGCTTGACCAGCGAATGATGGCCGGCGTGCAGGTTGCCCATCGTGGGCACCAGGCCGACACGCAAGCCGGCGCGCTTCCATTCGCGGATGCGGGCGCGCAACGCGGAAAGTTCCGTGACGGTTTCGATCATGGATCAGCAGAGGGTTCTGGATGGATGGGTGGAAAAGGACAGGCATCGAAGCAATCAGCCCCGGGAACCCAAATCAGGCGTAGGAGTGTTCCGCGCCCGGGAACTTCCCCTCGCGCACGGCCGTGGCGTAGGCCTGCATCGCGCCGACCACCGAGCCGCCTTCGGCGAGGAAGTCCTTGACGAACTTCGGCCGGCGCTGGCCACCGGCCAGGCCGAGCATGTCGTGCAATACCAGCACCTGCCCGTCGCACTGCGGGCCGGCACCGATGCCGATGGTGGGGATGGCCAGTTCGGCGCTGATCCTCGCCGCCACCGCGGTCGGCACGCATTCCAGCACCAGCAGTTCCGCACCGGCATCGGCCACCGCATGCGCGTCTTCAAGCAGCTTCGCTGCCGCCGCGTCGTCACGCCCCTGCACGCGATACCCGCCCAGGCGAAGCACCGATTGCGGGGTCAGGCCGAGATGCGCGCACACCGGGATTTCGCGCTCGACCAGATGGCGGATCACCTCGAGCTTGTGTCCGGCACCTTCGATCTTGACCATCGCCGCGCCGGCCTGCAGGAAACGGGTCGCCGCATCCAGCGCGCGCGATGGCGAGGCGTCGGACTGGAACGGCATGTCGGCGACCAGCAGGGTCGTGGCCAGCCCGCGCGCGACGCAGGCGGTGTGATAGGCGATGTCGTCCACCGTCACCGGCAAGGTGCTGTCGTGCCCCTGCACCACCATTCCCAGCGAGTCGCCGATCAGCACCATGTCGATGCCGGCGGCGTCGACCGCGCGCGCAAAACCGGCGTCGTAGCAGGTCAGCATCACCAGCTTGCGGCCGTCTTTCTTGGCGGCGCGCAACATCGGCACGGTCCAGGGCTTGCGCTCGGACGGGGTCGCGGGGGAGGTGTACATGGAGATTGCTCGCTAACGGGCCGCGTGGGTCGGCGGCGGGGGTGTACACGGTAGCGCCTGGATGTCGTCGGTGGCCATCCTGGCGAGCGATTCGCAAGCCGAACCGATGCCGGGAATCCGGACCTGCGGCGCGATTTCGACCAGCGGCAGCAGCGCGAATGCACGCTCATGCAGGTGCGGATGCGGTACCCGCAGGCCCGGCTCGTCAATCACTTCGTCGGCATACAGCAGCAGATCGAGATCCAGCGTGCGCGGCCCCCAGCGGTCGCTGCCATCGTCCAGCCGCAGCCGGCCCGCGTCACGCTCGATCCGTAGCAGCGCCGCCAGCAACGCCTGCGGGACGAGCGCGGTTTCCAGCATCGCCACGGCATTGAGAAAGTCCGGCTGCAAGGTCAACCCCCAGGCCGGTGTCCGGTACAGGCGGGATGCCTTCAGCAGACGGGTATCAGGCAATCTGCCCAGCGATCCGAATGCCGCCTGCAGGATCGCCGCGCTATCGCCCAGGTTGCTGCCGAGGCCGACAAAGACCATGGCGGCGCTCACTCGTCGGCGGCGGCTGACGATACCCGGCGGCTTCGACGACGCGGGCGTCGCGGTGCGTCCGCGTCGTCCAGACCGGGCGACACCGCATCGGTATCTGCGTCGTATGACGCGCCGTAAGCGTCACCCAGCTGCCGCTGCTGATCGAGCCAGAACTCGACGTCGGCGGCATGCTCGTCCGACGCGGCCAGGCGCAAGCTGAGGAAGTCGAATGCCGCACGGAACCGCGGATGGGACAGCATCCGCGACACCCGCTTGCCCTGGCGCAACGAGAACCGCGATTGCAGCAGCCAGATTTCCTGCATCGGAATCGAGAACCGCCGCGGCAGTGCAATGGTGGACAGCTGTTGCACGGTG
>DATJBR010000320.1:0-7073 GCA_035515255.1 Lysobacter sp.
AAACGCGCCGGCTTCGACGAACGCGAAGGGCGCGTCGGCCGCTGTCACGCAGCGAACGACGAGCCGCAGCCGCAGGTGGTCTTCGCGTTCGGATTGCGGATCACGAACTGCGCGCCATGCAGGCTTTCGGTGTAATCAACCACCGCGCCCATGAGGTATTGCAGGCTCAGCGGATCGACCAGCAGAGTGACGCCGTCGGTCTTCACCGCAAGGTCGTCCTCGGCCTGTTCCTCATCGAACTCGAAACCGTACTGGAAGCCCGAGCAGCCTCCGCCCTGGATATAGACCCGCAACTTGAGGGCCGGATTGCCCTCCTCCACCACCAGCTCGGCGGCCTTGGCGGCGGCGGCGGAGGTGAACTGCAGGGGAGATTCGAGCGACTGGTAATCCGGCGCGCTGTCGAGGCCGGGCAACGGGATGATCTGGCTTTCCATCCACTCAGGATGGGGGGTTCGCGCCGGGCATTCAAGCGCCGGGCGGGCGACGATTCATTCCATCGCCGTCGATGCCGGCGCAATGGTGGCGGGCGGATTCGCCGCGGTCACCTCGGCCCAGGAGAAGGACTGGGTGATCGCCGCGCCCGAGCGCGGCTGCAGACGCACCGTCACCCGCACCGGGCTGAAGCCTTCCGGCAGGAACACATCGCCCTTCACCTGTTGGAAATACTTGAACGAGAACGCCACGCGCTCGGCTTTCTCGTGCTGCCGCAGACCGTCCCAATCCAGCGTCTGCAGCTTGCCGTTGCTGGAGCCTTCGATCGACAGGCTCAGCTGGCCGCTGCTCACCGCACCGCGATTGAGGTTCTGGGTCAGGGTCGCCTGGAACTGCCAGGCACTGTCATTCTGCGGTTCCATCTTCAGCGCATGCACGGTCAGGCCGCGGCGCTGCGAAGTCGCCCCCACCAGCCGTTCATAGAACGCGACATCCGCGCGC
This sequence comes from Lysobacter sp., assembly GCA_035515255.1. Lineage (GTDB taxonomy): Bacteria > Pseudomonadota > Gammaproteobacteria > Xanthomonadales > Xanthomonadaceae > Novilysobacter. The sequence goes on from DATJBR010000320.1 coordinate 934, forward strand.
AGGCCGGCGATTTCCTCGTCGCGTTCGGACAGAGTTCCCTGCAGGTCGCGGTTGGCGTCGCGGCTGATCTGGTCGGAGCGGCCAAGGGTCGCGACCTGCTGTTTCAGATCGTCGAAACGGGCCTGCAACTGCTCGTGAGCCTGTTCGCTGGCGGTCAGCCGGGTCCGTACATCGGTCGAGGCCGGCGACACGGTCCGCCACAGCCCCCAGCCACCGAACACCAGCGCAAGCACAAATACCCCCACCAGCACAGCCGGCCCACGGGCACGCCAGCCGGCAAGCGGCGGGTTGGCCGCGGGCTTTTTGGCAACACCGGGCGGCTTGCTGTCTGGCGGACTGGAAGCAGGCTGACTGTCGTCGCCGGATTTTTCGGATGCCGATACAGGTTCGGTGGGGATCATGGCGGCTGCCGGAAGCGCGCGATGTGGTGCGCGGCGACCAGCCTACAACGCCACCAACACCCCGGTCAGCCGGCGGCGACGGCGAACTCGGCGATCCCTTCAGCTTCGTTCAACTCGGCGATGCGCGCTTCGGCGGCTTCCACGTGCAGCAGGCGACCGGTGAGGACCGAGCCGGCCGTCATCTGGACCACCTTGTAGTAGACGTTGCCTTCCACCCTCGCCTTTGCACCCAGTTCGATCCGCTCGCTGGAATGGATGTCGCCGTCGACCCGACCATTGATGACCATCACCGGCGCGCGCACCTCCCCTTCGATACTGCCGTTGTCGGCCAGGGTGAGCATCGCCTTCTGGCCTTCCTCGGCGATCAGTTTGCCGATCACCCGGCCTTCGACATACAGCCCCCCGCTGAAGTGGAAATCGCCGCGGATCACCACTTGCGGCCCGATCAGCGTATCGATCTGGCTCGCCGGCAGGCTCGTCTTTTTCTTGGACAACATCAGGTGTCTCCTGTTTGCGAAGGTTGGGTCCACGCCAGCGCCTGGTCGACCGAAGGGGAGGAACCCTCGCCCCGCAACGACACCCGCACCCGCTGTGGCGTAAAGCCTGGCGGCAACATCACGCTGCCCTTGAGCTGTTGGAAATAGCGGAACGAATACGCCTGCGACGGCGCACCCGCACGCTGGTGCAGGTCCTCCCAGGGGATGCTGGCGAGCTTGCCGTTGCGCACGCCTTCAACCGCGAAGCGCAGCTTGCCGGCGCTGATCGCCCCGCGCTGGAGGGTCTGGGTCAGCACGATCTGATAACGCCAGGTGCCGCCTTCCTCGGCGCTGAATTCCGCCGAATGCACGTTCAGGCCCTTCGGCTGTCCCGTCGCCCCGGCCAGACGCTCATAGAACGCCAGATTGGCGCGCAGGTCGCCGATCTCCTCATCGCGCTCGGCCAGCGTCTGCTGGACCTCGAGGTTGGCCGCCCGGCTGATCTGATCCGAGCGCTCCAGAATGGCCTGCCGCTGGTTCAACGCCTGCAACTGGCTGCGGGCCTGCTTCAGCTCGCTGCGGGCGGATTCCAGCGACGAGCTCAGGCCCGGCAACTGCGGCGCGGCGTACCAGCTGGCGGCCAGCCAGGCAGCCGCGAGCGTCAGCAGCCACGCCAGCACCAGCACCGCCAGCAACAGCGGACGCCGGCCGGGCCGATGCGGCACGATCACATAACGCGGATGGTCTGTTTTCCCCATGGTGCAATGGCGATGCCGCCGCCGAAGCTCCCTATACTCGTAAGCGCCCCCGAGTCTACCGAGGTTGCCCGATGACGGATGCGCACCTGTTTGCAATTGGCGTGGTTCTCGCGTGGCTGGCGGGCATCCGGGTCTACATGACCGTATTCGGCATCGGCCTGGCCGGCTTTTTCGGCTGGCTGGACCTGCCGCAGGCGCTGGAGGTCACCGCCTCGCCCTGGGTCATGGGCGTGTCGGGCGTGCTGGCCGCCACCGAATTCTTCGCCGACAAGATCCCCGGCGTCGACTCCCTCTGGGATCTGTTGCAAACGCTGGCCCGGGTGCCCGCCGGCGCGTTTCTCGCTGCTGCCACCTTGTCGCCCGACGGCAGCTTCGGAGCCGGCGCACTGGCGACCGGTGCCGGCGTGGCGTTGACCAGCCATCTGCTGAAATCCGGCTCACGCGCCTTGCTCAACACCTCGCCGGAACCCGTCACCAACTGGACCGCGAGCTTCACCGAGGACGTGGCCACCGTCGGCGGACTGGCACTGGTCTTCAGCTACCCGTGGGTCGCGTTGGCGATCGCGGTATTGATCAGCGTGACCGTAGCCGCTGGCCTGTGGTGGTTGTGGCGCAAGCTTTTCCGCCGTCGGCCCAAACCCATCCATCCCTGACCACACAAATGTTTAAACCGCATCGCGATGACAATGCAGGCGCCGGCCTGACGACCCGGCCTCAGGCACGGGTCACTGGAGTGGGTGGCGGGGAGTCCTGCGTCCCGGCCGATCAGCTCTCGGTGCGGGTCAGCAAGTAGTTCTGGTCGCCCAGGCGATCCATCAGGCTGAGCTGCGTCTCGATCCAGTCGATATGCTCTTCCTCGGACTCCAGGATGTCGACGAACAACTTGCGGCTGACGTAGTCGCTGACGCTCTCGCAATGCGCGATCGCCTCGCGCAGCAGCGGCAGCCCGTCCAACTCCAGGGCGAGATCGCAATTGAGCACTTCACGCGGGTTCTCGCCGATGCGCAGCTTGCCCAGCGCCTGGAAGTTCGGCAGGCCGTCGAGGAACAGGATCCGTTCCGACAGCTTGTCGGCGTGCTTCATCTCGTCGATCGACTCGTGGTACTCGTGTTCGGCGAGTTCCTTCAGGCCCCAGTTCTTCAGCATCTTGGCGTGCAGGAAGTACTGGTTGATCGCGGTCAGCTCGTTGTAGAGCGCCTTGTTGAGAAATTCGATGACCTTCGCGTCGCCCTTCATGGCCATGCTCCATCAGGTGGGGATGGCCCACTCTAGACGGTTCCGGCCACCGTCGACGAAACGCGAATCGGGTGCGCCCGCAAGCGCGACCCATTGGCATTTGCAGACACGCAACGCACTCGCCGCAGGAAGGCCTTCGAACTGATCAGGCGGCCTGGCGCAAGACCGGTAGCGGCAGATTGCGGGCGGCGCAGGTCTCTTCCAGCAGACCGGTCGCCATGTCCACACAACTGCCGCAGCAAGAGCCGGCACCGGTGCGCATGGTCAGTTCGGGCATGGACTTGCAACCGGCTTCCGCCGCCTGGCGGATGTCATGGTCGGTTACCCCGTTGCAGATGCAGACGTACACGTTGGCTGGACCGGACAAGCAGCCGGATCGGCTGCAGGCGCAATTCAACTACGAATGAGAATGATTGTCAATTAGGTGAATTGTCACCACTGCCACCACCCCGCAATGGCGCCCGGAATGGCCGTCCCGGGCGCAGACGCTGCCGGTTCCATCCCGTCAAGGTCGGCCCCGGCAGCGGCACCGCCTGATCGCCGGCCACATGCTGGGCGAACGGAGCCAGATGCTGCAGAGCACTCGCATAGACGTCGCGCTTGAACACCACCACATGCTCCAGCGGATACCAGAAATCGACCCAACGCCAATGGTCGAACTCGGGCTTGTCGGTCACGTCCAACTGCAGGTCGGTCTCCTGCCCGGTCAGGCGCAACAGGAACCAGACCTGTTTCTGGCCGATACAGACCAACCGGTCGTTGCGGCGGATGGAGCGCTGCGGCAGCCGATAGCGCAGCCAGCCCGGCGTCGCGCCCAGCACTTCGACGTGCTCGGGACGCAACCCGGTTTCCTCGCGCAGCTCGCGGTACATGGCCTCGATCGGCGTCTCGTCGGTGTTCATCCCGCCCTGCGGGAACTGCCAGCCGTCACGATGCACCCGCCGCGCCCAGAACAGGCGTCCGTCGGAATGCATCAGCACGATGCCTACATTGGGTCGATAACCGTCCGGATCGATCACGATGCGGACTCCGAATTGACTGTCTTCGACTCTGCCACGCGCCCCCGCCCACGACAAGCCGATGATCGATGCGGCGGAGCGTTTGACAACGACGGCCGGCCCAAGCAAAATTTGCGGCTCGCCGCGGTTCCGTGGCGACAGATCGTCGGCTATGTAGCTCAGCCGGTTAGAGCACAGCACTCATAATGCTGGGGTCGGTGGTTCGAGTCCACCCATAGCCACCAAACGATGATCACTCCGGAGCGAGACCGGAAACACAGCCAACCCCGCGTAACTGCGGGGTTTTTTGTGCGTGCTGGGTCTCCGGCTTTCCTCGCCGGCCTCCACTTCGCCGCATCTCGACCGGTGGTGCTATCTGTGCCCGACTTCGTGTCCAACTTCGACGGGGAAAGCCGGACAAAGGCATGGAAATGACCAGATCCGACCGGCGCTGGCACTCCACTTCTCGTCGTAGCAAGCGGCTTGGCTGAGCAGTAACCGTTGCGTCCATGCGCTTTGGGCAGACGGACGTCTTTAGGCTTGTGCCGGCACCTGTTCGCACCGGTTTGTTACTACAATTAGCACCATGCACCTGACCGATACCCAGCGCCGCCTGCTTGCGTTCCTGCGCGAGCACATCGCCCGACACGGCTATCCGCCCTCGCAGATGGAGATCGCGGGGGCATTCGGATTCCGCCAGAACCGCTCGGCGCGCTACCACCTGGAAGCCTTGGCACAGGCCGGATTGATCGAGCTGTCGGCCGGGCGTGCACGCGGTATTCGACTGACCTCATCCAGCCCCGAAGCGACTACGCCGGCCTTGCGCGACGGGCTCCTGCAGGTGCCGTTGCTGGGCCGGGTCGCGGCGGGCTCGCCGATCGGTTCGGATCCGGAGGTGCGGCGGGAGCTCACCCTGGATCCGTCGCTGTTCCGTCTGCGCCCGGATTACCTGCTGGAGGTCGAAGGTGAGTCGATGCTGCTCGATGCCATCCTGCCGGGCGATCTGATCGGCGTGCATCGCACGCCGCAGGCACGCAACGGCCAGACCGTGGTGGCGCGCATCGAGGGCGAGTTGACGGTCAAGCGTCTCGACAGCGGTCCCCGCCACCTGCGCCTGCTGCCCCGCAATCCGGCGTACGCGGCCATCGAGATCGACCGGACCGTGGTCGACTTCGCGATCGAAGGCCTGTTTGCCGGACTGGTCCGGCCCGGCTGATGGGCAATGTGCTGGCCCTTGATGCCTTGCTGGAATCGCGCCAGGTCTGGCGCGGTCAGCCGGCGCCGCGCGCACCGTCGAAGCAACCCACCGGCTTTGCCGCGTTGGACGACGCCTTGCCCGGTGGCGGTTGGCCCGACAACGCGCTGACCGAGTTGCTGCTGCCCGCCGATGGCGTGGGCGAGTTGCGCCTGCTGTGGCCGACGCTGGCGCGGTTGTCGCGCGCCGACGGCATGGTGGTATTGATCGCCCCGCCGTACCTGCCGTTCGCCGCTGCGTGGGCGCAGGCGGGGGTGCAATTGGGCCGCTTGCAGGTGATCCGTACCGATGCACGCAATGCGTTGTGGACGGCCGAGCAATGCCTGCGCTCGGCAGCATGCTCTGCCGTGCTGTGCTGGCCGCAGCAGGCCGACGACCGCGCCTTGCGCCGGCTGCAGGTCGCCGCCGAGACCGGCCAGTGCCTGGGTTTCGCGATGCGGCCGATGAAGGCGGCAGAAAATCCATCGCCGGCGGCGCTGCGGATCGCGGTCGAAGCCGAGCCGGCGCAGCTGCGCCTGCTCAAGTGCCGCGGCGGCAATCCGCCGACCCGGCCGATTGCGTTTCCGCCAACCGGGCGTGGATCGACGTGGTCGCCAATGACCATCGGACAGAGGGTGCCCGATGAGGGTATTTCGGAGAAGCCGACCATGAATGGCCGGCGGCCCGCCTCAGGGCAGGAAGCCCTGATGAAGGGCCGGAGCAATGCCCTCACCGGCCACCCCCTGCGCGACCAAACCGCACCGGCCCCGACCCTCGCCCCTGCAACAATCCCGTTCCGCCCCCACCTCCTGCCGACGCAGGCGCAGTGAGGCCCGACCATGCTCTGGGCCTGCATCCTGTTGCCGCAACTGGCGCTCGACGGCGTCCTGCGCGGCCACCCCGATCCCACCGCGCCGCTGGCGCTGGTGGCCGGACCGGCGCAGCGACGTGTGCTGCGCGCGGTCAATGCCGCGGCGAAAGCCGCCGGCCTGCGTGCCGGACAATCGCTCGGGGCCGCCCAGGCCCTGTGCAGCCGG
>DATJBR010000321.1:0-3774 GCA_035515255.1 Lysobacter sp.
GGATGGTCTGCATCGATTCGGTGCATGACAAGGAGCGGCAACTGTACGTCGTGGATGTGCGCGCCGTGGTCGGCGACGCCGGGAACTGAGCCCGGACCGGCCCCGGCCGGACGCTGTCGGGTGGCTGCAGGCCGGCTGCCCGACGGCTCTCCGGCCGGGGCTGCGGGCCCGGTGGATATCGGCATCCAACGCGTGCCGCAACGGTGCCGGGCTGGGGGAGTTCCGGCGCAAAAACGTCGCGACGGCAACGCTGCATGGAGTCGGCTGCCGATGGCGCACATGGCTGCCTCGGTCGTGGGCTCACCTCGTCCCCTTATTGCAAAAGCGCATCGCGTCCAAGGCGCCGAAACGGGTGCCGTGTCTCCTTCGGCCTATTGATTGTATGCCAGTATATTTGTATACATTTGATCCGGGACGATGAAAACCACCCCTGCCGCGTTGCCGTCAGGGTCCTGTACGCGACAGAAGCCAATTGAAGGGGAGTGTGATGGGACGCAAGACCAGCAAGCTGTTTGAGGCCATTTCCGTTGCGCTGATCATTGGCGTGGGTGCGCCGGCGATCGCCATTGCCGCCCCGCAGGATCAGGGCGCCGCTCCCGCGAAGTCCGCCAAATCGGACGTCACCTATCTGGATGGTGTCTCGGTCACCGGCTCACGCATCCGCCAGGTGGATACCGAAACCGCCCAGCCGATCCAGGTCATCAGTCGCGAAGACATCGAGAAGCAGGGCTTCCAGAGTGTCGGCGACATCCTCCAGAACATCACTGCGACTGGCAATCCGCCGCTCAGTCGCGCCAGCCCCAGCAGTTCCGGCCCGAACGCGGGCGGTACCTACATCAGCCTGCGGGACCTCGGTGCCGAGCGCACCCTGGTGCTGCTCAACGGCAAGCGCATGGGCGTAGGCATCAGCGGCCGCGCGGACCTGTCGCTGATCCCCGTCGCGGCGGTGCAAAGCATCGAAGTGCTGAAGGACGGCGCCTCGTCGACCTATGGCTCGGATGCGATTGCCGGCGTGATCAACATCATTACCCGCAGCAACTTCGACGGCAGTTCCATCAGCGCCTACTACGGCCAGTACGACGAAGGCGATGGCGCGGTGAAGAAGGTCGAATTCGTCACCGGCATCAAGGGCGAGCGCAGCGCGCTGACCCTCGCTGCCGAGTGGGCGGAGGAAGACCGCGTGGCGGCGGCGGATCGCCCGTGGAGCCGTTTCCCGCGCTCGCACCTGCATCCCGACCGAGACTGGAGCACCACCAGCGACCAGGGCGGCTTCGTGAGCCGTCCGTCGCAGGCGCTTCCCAATGTGAAGTACAGCGGCAACACCCGGGTGATGCTGCGTCCCGGCGGTGATCCGTTGAACCCGGCCGACTACATCAACCAAAACACCGACACCGGCCGCTGCGCACCGAACTCGCTGGCCAATCCGGGCCCCGGTACCTGCACCCCCGGATCCACAGAAGGCAAGCACAATTCCCAGGAACTGGCCGACACGCTGATCCCGCGCAAATGGCATTCGGTCTACGCCGACGGCGTCTTCGAGTTGACCGACCGTCTGCGCCTGAGCAGCAACGTGCTGTACACCGAGCGCTCCAGCACGCGCGTGACCGCCGGACGTCCGTTGCAGGCCAACCGCTACGGCATCGTGGTTTCCGAGGACAGCTATTTCAACCCGGTTGGCGAAGACATCGACAACTGGTGGCGTCGTACCCAGGAAATTCCGCGTGCCACCCGCAACGACCTGCGGACCGTGCGTTTCGCGACGGCGCTGGAAGGCAGCTTCGAGATCGGCGAGCGCTGGTTCGATTGGGACGTCTCCCATGTCCACAACAAGAACAACCTAGAGATGTCGAGCGGGTCGGACATGGGACTGGACCGCATCGCCGCCGCAGTCGGCCCGTCCTTCCGTGACCCGGCCAGCGGCAAGCTGGTCTGCGGTACCCCGACCGCACCGATCGCCGGCTGTGTGCCGTGGAACCCGTTCATCCACTACGGCACCGTTGCCGAAGGCGGCCTGACCGGCAACCAGGCGCTGCAGGACTACCTGTTCCACATCGAGCAGGACCGCGGCACGACGGCCACGTCGGTGCTGTCGGCCAACCTCTCCGGCAGCGTGATGGAGCTGCCGGCGGGCGAGCTGGGCTTCGCCGTCGGCGCCGAGCGCCGCAAGGAGAGCGGCTCGTTCGTCCCCGATGCGATGTCGGTCAGCGGGCTTTCGACCAACCAGGGCGACAACCCGACCCGCGGCGAATATTCGGTCAAGGAACTGTATGCCGAGCTCCAGGTGCCGGTGCTGGCCGAGTTGCCGTTTGCGAAGGAACTGACGCTCAACCTGGCCACGCGCTACTCGGACTACGACACCTTCGGCAGCACGAGCAACCACAAGCTCGGCCTGAAGTGGAAGCCGATCGATCAACTGCTGCTGCGCGCCACCATTGCCGACGGCTTCCGCGCCCCGACCATCGCCGACATGTTCGGAGGCACCGCCGAGACCGCATCGGTGTTCACCGATCCCTGCGACGTGGTGTACGGCAGCTCGGCCACCAACCCGACGACCCGCGCCAACTGCCGCACCGATCTGGGCGCGGCGGCGGACACGTTCCGCCAGCTTAACTCGGCGGGCAATCCGGTAACTTCGCCGAACTCCAACTCGCCCACGCCGTTTTTCGCCGGCTCCAACCCGTCGCTGAATCCGGAAATGTCGCGCTCCAAGACCATCGGTGCGGTCTGGAGCCCGTCGTTCCTCAAGGGCTTCAACGTCGCCCTGGACTGGTGGAACATCCGCATCACCGACACCATCGTCAGCGACACGCCCAAGGCGATGCTGGATGACTGCTACGTGCTCGGCATCGCCGATCGTTGTGGCATGCGTCCGGGCAACGGCTTTGGCCGTGATCCGGTCAACGGCACGGTCACCAGCATGTACTTCGGTGACACCAACGCCGGCTTCCGCGACGTGGAAGGCTACGACCTGGATCTCTCCTACCGTTTCAGCGCGGGCGACTACGGCGATTTCCGCGTGCAGTCCAGTTCGACCTACATGGTCCAGGACCTGCGCACCAGCACCAACCTGCCGCAGCTTCCCCTGTCCACCATCGGCTGGGGGCCGGATTTCCGCCTTCGCTCGAACCTGAGCGTGGGCTGGGAAAAAGGCGCCTACGGTGCGAGCTTCAGCAGCCGCTACTTCTCGTCGATGCGTGAGACCTGCATCTTCTTCACCCCGAGTCCGGCCGGTGTGCCGCCGGTGACCGAGCCGCACCTGGAGTGCAACGAGATCGTCTGGGCGCCGACCGGCGTGATCGGGGCCGATGGCGTCCCCCAGAGCCAGATTTCGCGTCGCCGCAAGGTGGGCTCCAACACTTTCCACGACGTGCAGTTCCGCTACCGGACGCCGTGGGACGCAAGGATCACCCTGGGCGTGAACAACGTGTTCAAGAAGGAAGGCCCGGTCATGTACTCGTTCCCCTCTTCGGGCTCGGCGTACTACGGCGGCTTCGACCAGGGCCGGTTCCTGTACGCGCGCTACACCCAGACGTTCTGACCGCTGCCCATCCCCTCCGCCAGCCGGGCCTCATGCAAATGAAGCCCGGCTGATGGCGGTGGCCATGAAAACCGGCTTGCCGGAGAGCCGGCCATCGACTCCCGAGCCGGGCGGTCGGCGGGGAAAGGGAATGGCCGTGCCGGCCGGCGGGTAACCTAGAACATTCGTCGATCACCCCGGAGCATCCATGCCCCCGAAGTCCCGTCAAATCGCCCTGCTCATCGCCGGCCTAGCCG
>DATJBR010000322.1:0-12386 GCA_035515255.1 Lysobacter sp.
TTCTCCGGCTCGTCGCGCGCCAGGGTTTCGATCAGGTCGAGCACGCGCTTCACGCAGGCGGCCTTGATGCGGTCCAGTTGGCGGTTCTGCTGCAGCAGTTCGCGGCTGACGTTGAGCGGCAGGTCGTCGGCGTCGATCACCCCGCGCACGAAGCGCAGGTAGTTCGGCAGCAGCTCCTCGGCGGCGTCCATCACGAACACGCGCTTGATGTAGAGCTTCAGCCCCTTGCGCTCGTCGCGCCCGCCCATCATCAGGTCGAACGGCGGCTGCGACGGCAGGTACAGCAGGGTGGTGAAGCTCTGGCTGCCCTCGACCCGGTTGTGGGACCAGGCCAGCGCGTCGTTGAAGTCGTGGCCGAGCGACTTGTAGAAGCCTTGATAGTCCTCGTCGCTGATCTCGTTCCTGGGCTTGGTCCACAGCGCGGAGGCGGCGTTGACGGTTTCCCACTCACTGGTCGGCACGGCGTCTTCGGTCTGGTTGTCCCTGTTCTCGTCCTCGTCGGCGGCCGCTTCTTTCGGCATCCGGATCGGGAAGGCGACGTGGTCGGAGTAGCGGTTGATCAGCGAACGCAGCTTCCAGTCGGCAAGGAACTCGTCCTCGTCGGCCTTCAGGTGCAGCACCACGGTGGTGCCGCGCGCGGCCAGCTCGACCGGCTCCAGGGTGTATTCACCCTTGCCGTCGCTTTCCCACTTCACGCCCTCGTTGGCGACGGCATCGGCGCGGCGGGTCAGCACGCTGACCTTGTCGGCGACCACGAAGGCCGAATAGAAACCCACGCCGAACTGGCCGATCAGGCGCGCATCGGCTTTCTGCTCGTTGGCCATCGCGGCCAGGAAGCGGCGTGTGCCGGAGCTGGCGATGGTGCCGATGTTGGCGACCACCTCGTCGCGGCTCATGCCGATGCCGTTGTCGGCGATGGTGATCGTGCGCGCGTCCTTGTCCCAGCTGATGTCGATGTGCAGTTCGCCATCGCCGGCGGTCATTTCGGGCTTGGCGATCGCCTCGAAGCGCAGCTTGTCGCAGGCATCGGAGGCGTTGGAGATCAGCTCGCGCAGGAAGATCTCCTTGTGCGAGTAGAGCGAGTGCGTGACCAGGTGCAGCACCTGGGCGACTTCGGCTTCGAACTGGCGGGTTTCGGTGCTGGCATTCATGCGTAAAGATCCATTGGTGCGATGACGGGGTGGCGAGCCTTGGAGAATGGGTCTGGACGGGGCGAAATCAAGCCGGGCGGCATGACCGGCCGCGACCGCATCGGCACGTCATTGGCCGCTGCCTGCCGTGTGTGCCAATAATCGGCGGCTGAAAAGATCGCTGCAAAAACCGGGGAGTGGCTCATGGGGTGGGTGCTGATGCTGGTGGTCCTGGCCGTGCTGGTCTGGGCGGTAGTGGTCTTCAACCGCCTGGTGCGGTTGCGGAACCTGGTGCGGGCGGGGTGGGCCGATATCGACGTGCAGTTGCTGCGCCGGCACGATCTGGTGCCGATGCTGGTGGAAGCGGTACGCGGTTACGCGAGCCACGAGAAGGCCACGCTCGACAGCGTGACGGCACTGCGCGGGCAGGCGATGCAGACGCAATCGCCGGCGCAGCTGGCCGGCATCGAGCAGGCGCTGGAGCAGGGCGTGGGCCGGTTGTTGTTGCTGCGCGAAGCCTATCCGGAGCTCAAGGCCAGCGGGAACTTCGTGCAGTTGCAGCGTGATCTGGTGGAGGTGGAGGATCACCTTCAATACGCGCGCCGCTTCTACAACGGCGCGGTGCGCGCACTCAACGATGCCGTGCAGAAGTTTCCCGACCTGCTGGTCGCGCGCGGGTTCGGATTCCGCGAGGCGGAATTTTTCGAGGCCGGCGAAGGCAACCGCGTCGCGCCGCAACTGGGTCTGTCGCCATGAGTGCGCTGTCGATGCTTGTTCTGCTGAAGCCGGCCCTGCTGAAGTCGGGCATGTTGAAGCTCGGCGCGCCGCGCGCCGTCGTGGCATTGCTGCTGGCGGTGGTGCTGTGGCCGGCGACGGCGGTTGCGCAGGAGCGCATCCTCGCGTTCGACAGCGACATCCGGATCCACGCCGACGGCAGCATGGACGTGGTGGAGACGATCCGCGTACGCGCCGAAGGCCGGCAGATCCGGCGTGGCATCTACCGTGATTTTCCGACCCGCTACCAAGACCGGGCTGGCAACCGGGTGATGGTGGATTTCAAGTTGCTCGGGGTCGAACGCGATGGCCGGCCGGAACCGGATTTCACCGAGCGCATCGGCAACGGGGTGCGCATCAACACCGGTGGGGACGCGTTCCTGCCGGTGCCGGCCGACATCACCTACACGATCCGCTATCGCACCTCGCGGCAACTGGGGTTCTTCGACTCCCACGACGAGCTGTACTGGAACGCGACCGGTCTGGGCTGGGCGTTCCCGATCGAGCAGGCCACCGCGCGGGTGCACCTGCCGCGGCCCGTTCCCGCTTCGCAATTGAAGACGGAGGCCTATACCGGTCGGTCCGGGTCGAAGCGCATGGAGTATCAGGCCTTGGTCAACGACGCCGGCGTGGCGGAATACCGGGCCACCCGCGTCCTGAAACCGGGGGAGGGGATCACCATCGTGCTGGCATTCCCCAAGGGCATCGTTGCGGCACCGGGCACGATGCAGCGGCTGGGCTGGCTGTTGAAAGACAACCGCGGGGTGCTGATCGCGTTGATCGGCCTGGTGGGTCTGGTGGTGTTCTACCTGCGCCGCTGGCATCGGCTGGGCCGTGATCCGGCGCCGGGTTCGATCTTTCCGCAGTACGAACCGCCGGAAGGCTGGTCGCCGGCGGAGCTGCGTTTCCTGCGCAGGATGGGCTACGACAACCGCTGCTTCAGCGCCGATCTGGTCGACATGGCGGTGCATGGCGGATTGAGCATCCACAACGAGGGCAAAAAGGACTGGCAGCTGAAGCGCGAGGCTGCCGGCGATATCGCAGGGTTGTCAGCCGCCCAGCGCGAGCTGGAGCAGAAGCTGTTCTCGGCCGGCGACGAACTGATCCTGACCGACCGCAATGCCGGCGTGATCGGCGGTGCGCGACTGGATCACCAGCGGGCCGTGATGAAACGCCTGAAGCCCGACTATTACGTCAGCAACGCCGGCACGCTGGGGCTGGGGGTCATGGCCTCCGTCGCCTATGGCGTGTTGGCGTTTGTCGTGTCTGGCGGTGGCGGAGTGTTCCTGATCGCCGGGCTGCTGGTGCTGGCGGTGGGCGCGCACATCGCCGCCGGCTATCTGATGCCGGCCCCGACCGCAAAGGGCCGGGCGTTGCTGGACCGGGTGGAAGGACTGCGCCTGTACCTGGGCGTGGCCGAGCGCGACGAACTCCGCTCGATGCAGGCGCCGGGCGAGGCGCCGACGCTGGATGCACAGCGTTATGAAGCCTTGCTGCCCTACGCACTGGCGCTGGACGTGGAGGATGCCTGGACGGCCAAGTTCACCGCCGCCGTCGGTGTGGCCGCAGCGGCGGCAGCGGTCGGGGCGATGCACTGGTATCGCAGCAGTTCGTCGCTGGCCAGTCTGGGCGACATGAACCGTGCGCTGGGCAGCACGCTGAGCCAACAGATTTCCTCGTCCGCCACGCCACCGGGCAGCAGCTCGGGCAGTGGCGGTGGCGGCTCTTCCGGTGGTGGAGGAGGCGGAGGTGGTGGCGGTGGGCGGTGAGCAGTGAGTGTCCAGACCTTTCTGGAAATGAAAGAAAAAGGCGGTAACCGGCGATGACCCTGCACGAACTCGACAACCCCTTCTGGCATTCCCTGTGCAGCCGGCATCGCGACCTTGCGTTGTGCGCCGGCGACGCGGCGCGCTACCCGGCGGAGTTCGCGCCGTTTCTTGGCGTGGCCCGCGCCGATGCGGACGTGGATGAGGCACTGGCGAGCCTGGTCGCGCCCGGCGAATCGGTGTACCTGCTCGGAGTGACGCCGCGCGTGCCGGAGGGATGGCATCTGGAGGCGTATCCGCCGCTTGCGCAGATGGTCTGTGACGCGCCGATCGCCATGACCGACGGGCCGGAGATCATCGACCTGTCGCCGGCGCATCGCGCGGACGTGCTGGCGCTGACCGCGCTGGTGTACCCGCATTACTTCCGCACGCGCACGATGGAGCTGGGCCGGTATTTCGGCATCTATCGGGACGGCCGGCTGGCCGCGATGATCGGCGAGCGTCTGGGCACCGACACGACCCGCGAGATCAGCGCGGTCTGCACCCATCCCGACTTCAACGGCCGCGGCTACGCCCGGCATCTGCTGGCGATGCTGACGAACGACAACCTCCAGCGGGGCTTCGCGCCGTTCCTGCACGTGAGCCATGAAAACGCCCGTGCCAAGCAGATGTACGAGCGGATGGGGTACCGCGTGCGTCGCGACATCGGGTTCTGGTCGCTGAAGCGGCCCGAGGGCATGGCCTGACCGACGGGCTTCGTCATGCAGGCATGGACCACCTGATCGGATCATTGCGTCGCGTATCGTGCTGCGTCACGGTTACGCCTGCGGTGCCACGAGACAGTCGATGAGTCAGCCAGTCCTTTCTCCGCCAGTCGTCTGCCAGCTATGCGCCACTGCCTGCCGGGCAACGGCATGACGTCGCCCGGCGGCAGTCCGAGAGCGTGCGGCAGGCGTGTCGCATGGTGTCTGGCCGTGCTGGTCGCGACGGCGTGGGGTGGTCTGGCGCTGTGGTATCCGTGGCATCCGGGCGTGCTGGTGCGCGGCGCGTTGCTGGCCGGCTGGATCACGCTGGGCGTGGCGACGTCGGCCGCCTTGTGGCGGTCCGCAAGGTGGCGTCGTGCCAGGCGATCGCTGCTGGTGGCGTTCGCGGCGGGCTTCTTACTGCTGCTGGGAAGCTGGTTGGCACTGGCCCCGCAACAGGACCGTGACTGGGCCGACGACGTGTCCCGGCTGCTGGCGTCGGAGGTCGCGGGGGACAGGGTGACGCTGCACAACGTGCGGGACTTCGACTGGCGCACCGAGACCCACTACACCCCACGCTGGGAGACGCGCGAGTACGACCTGTCGCGGCTGGTCTCGGCGGATCTGGCCATGTCGTACTGGATGGGCCCGGCGATCGCCCACACCTTGGTGTCGTTCGGTTTTGAGGGCGGCCATCAGGTGGTGTTCTCGCTGGAGATCCGCAAGGAGCGCGGTGAACAGTTCTCCGCACTGGGAGGCTTCTTCCGCCAGTTCGAGCAGGTGGTCGTGGCCGCCGACGAGCGCGACATCCTGCGGGTGCGCACCAATGTCCGCGGCGAGGATGTCTATCTTTACCGGCTCGATATTCCGCCGGCGCAATTGCGGCAGCTGTTTCGGGGTTACCTGCAGCAGGCGAACACGCTGGAACGTGAGCCGGCTTTCTACAACACGCTGACCAGCAACTGCACCACGATTGTTTTTGCCATCGCGCGGCAGATCGCTCCCAGCTTGCCGCTGGATTACCGGCTGTTGCTGTCGGGATATTTCGATCGCTACGCCCATGACCACAACGCACTGACGCCGGGCTACGACATGCAGACCTTGAAGACACGCGGACGGATCACCGCCCGCGCGCGGGCAAGCGGCGATGCGGCGGATTTTTCCCGTCGCATCCGTGAGGGCATTCCCGGAACGGGCGATGCGGACCGCGTGGAGCGCGTGCGATGAATCGTTCTGTGGTGTCCCCTCCGGTGACGGGTCGCTGGCGTCGCCGCATCGCACCGATGGCCCTCGCCGCTGCCTTGGTGCTGTCCATCGGCGGTTGCGCGATGGTCAAGGTCAGCTCGCTGGGGCCGCGCGATTACATCGCGATGAAACGCGGCGACGTCCTCAGTTCCGGCAAGCTCGGTGATGTCAGCCAGGAGACCCTGCGGGTGGCAGGCATCGAACCGGCCGAGTGCGTCAAGGACGTGCCGGTGTGTACCGGGACGCTGCTGCAGATAGAAGGGCTCGGCGATGAGCGCCGGCTCTCGGCGCTGGCGGAAATCTGGACCCAGCGTGCCATCGGACTCACGCCCAAGGACACCCGGGTGATTGACGACGCCGCATTGACGGCCTGGCTGGAGGCGGCGCGAAACGCCTACGCCTACCTGTTCTTCACCCAGCGCAGCCCGGGTGAGCGGGTGTTCGAGGATCGCCAGACCCAGGTCCGCGATTACTACAACTACGCCGTGCAGGAGGTGGCCACGCAGTTGTTCGTGCGCTGGAAGATGGATGGCGGCAAGGCGTTGGGCCCGGGTGTTGCGACCACGGTGGGTGACTGGCAGGTCGTGATCGACAGTGAAGGCCTGCGCCTGCCTGGCGACATCACCCAGGTGGAGACGATGGTGCCGGCTTCCACCCTGCGTTTCGTCGGCTTGCGCAGCACGTATCGTCGCGATGGCTTCGGTGCGGAACTGGTGGCGGAAATGCCGGCAGAGGTGGTGGGTGACGTTGTTGTCACGCCGGTAGCGGCGACCACCGGGCACGCCGATCTACAGCGTGCCGACTCACAGCAGGCCGACCGACCGCGCGTCCATCGACACGCACCGTCGGCATTCAGCGAGATGCCGTTCGCGCCGGTATCGGTGCTGGTGCGCTTCGAGGGCGAAACCCTGGAGGACATGCTGTACACCCGCCGCGCCGTGATCGAGCCGCATGATCCGTATCGGGTGACCGAGATCGACATCGGTGGCCAGACGATCCCGTTGGCGGCCAACTTTACTGCCGGCTACGGCCTGTGGCTGGCGCGCTCCGGCTTTGCCGACCAGGCGCTGCGATCGATGCTGGGACGCGAGCGGGGCATCGACCGGGCGCACCTGTACCTGATGCAGCCCTACGATCCGCAGCGTCGGATCGTGCTGATGCTGCACGGCCTGGGCAGCAGTCCGGAGGCGTGGGTCAACGTCGCCAACGAGCTCAGTGGCGACAGACAATTGCGCCAGCACTACCAGGTCTGGCAGGTGTATTACCCGACCAATATGCCGATTGCCTGGAACCAGGCGCAGATCCGCAAGCTGGTGACCGACACGCTCACCCACTTCGATCCGGGCGGACGTGCCGCGGCGTCGCAGCACATGGTGCTGGTCGGCCACAGCATGGGCGGTGTCATCGCCCGGCTGCTGGTATCCACCAGTGGCGATCAGCTGTCGGAGGCGTTGCTGGACAAACGCCGATTGGAGGGTGAGCGCGGCAAGCGGGTGCGTCGGCGCCTGCAACCCCTGCTGCATTTCGAGCCGCTGCCCCATGTGGACCGGGCGGTTTTCATTGCCGCCCCACACCGCGGTACGCCGGCGGCCAATGGCCGTATCGGTCGCCTGATCGGGCGTCTGGTCAGGTTGCCGATCACGGTGCTGGAGCAGTTTGGCGAGGTGTTGCAGGATCTGGCCGAAGGGCAGGGCGACGGCGATGGAAGCGGCGGGCGGATCGTCCCCAACAGCATCGACAACCTGCGCGATACCGATCCGTTCGTGCGTGCGGCTGCGGACCTGCCGATCTCGCCACGGGTGCGTTACCACACCATCGTCGGGCAGGACGACATGAGCTTGCCGCTGATCGACTCCAGCGACGGCGTGGTTCCCTACCGCAGTGCGCACCTGGAAGGGGCGGAGTCGGAGAAGGTGATCGAGTCGTGGCACAGCGTGCAGGAGACGCCGCAGGCGATCCTGGAGATCCGCCGCATCCTGCATAAGCAGCTGCGGACGGAGCCTTGATGGGGGCGAAGCCGAGGAAACCGGTGTCCTCTTTGCCCGGTGCATCGGCCGGTCAGGGGCGTGCCCTTCAGGGAGCCGCGGTCAGTCCGCGCGGGTGCCGAAAATCTTGTCACCCGCATCGCCCAGTCCGGGCAGGATGTAGCCGCGTTCGTTGAGGCGCTCGTCGATCGAGGCGGTGTAGATCTCCAGGTCCGGGTGCGCGGCCTCGACGGCCCGCAGCCCTTCCGGCGCGGCGACCAGGAACAGGCCCTTGATCCGGGTCGCGCCGGCGGCCTTGAGCATGTCCACGGTGGCGATCAGGGTGCCGCCGGTCGCGAGCATGGGGTCGAGGATCAGCGCGGTGCGGTCACGCATGTTGCCGACCAGCTTCTCGTAATAGGTGACCGCGCCCAGGGTCTCCTCGTCGCGTTGCAGACCGACCACGCTGACCTTCGCCGCCGGGATCATTTCCAGCACGCCTGGCAGCATGCCGATGCCGGCGCGCAGGATCGGCACCAGGGTGATCTTGCGGCCCTTGATCCGGCGGATCTGGAGTGGCGTGCCCGCCCAGCCTTCCACCTCGACCGTCTCGGTCTCCAGGTCGGCAGTGGCCTCGTAGGTCAGCAGCGTGGCGACTTCGGAGGACAGCTCGCGGAAGGATTTGGTGCTGTTGTCGGCGCGGCGCAGCAGGCCAAGCTTGTGTTGCACCAAGGGGTGGTGGACTTCGACGATTTTCATTCGCTGACCAGATGTGACGGTGAGCGAAGTGTGACCGAACGGGCCGGCCGCGGCATCCCGCCGGCCGCGAAGTTCAGGCGTGGCTGCCCGGATCCTTGCCGCCGGCGTTGACCATCCACGGTGTACCGAAGCGGTCGACGCACATGCCGAAGCCCTTCGCCCAGAAGGTTTCCTCGAACGCCATCCGCACCGTGCCGCCGTCGGCCAGGGCGTTGAAGATGCGCTGGCCCTCGTCGCGGTCATCGACGGAGATTGATACCGACATGCCGCCGGCCTTCTCGAAGTGCTCCGGCGGGCTGTCGGAGCCCATCAGCAACTGGTCGCCGATGGTCATGGACACGTGCATGACCTGGTCGCGCATCCCGGCCGGCATGTCCTTGCTGTCGGGCGCTTCACCGAAGCGCATCAACATCGCGATCTTGCCGCCGAGCACGAGTTCGTAGCGCTTGAATGCGGCCTCGCATTGGCCGTTGAAGATCAGATACGGGGTGATTTTCATCGCGGCGCTCCGGGCGGGAAGCCGCAGTTTTCCCGGTCGCGGGTTGGGTCCGCGTGATCGGCGTGTTGCAAGGATGTTGGGTTGCGGCGTGCGTGGCGTTTCCCGATGCGCGTGGGCGCGCCATCGACGCGATGGCGGGAGCAGGCGGAGTGTGCCTACCATGCGCCAGCCACCGGTTGGTTCGCGGTTGGTGGCTATCCGGTAGCTGGCCGTGGGGGCGGATGGCCGGGGCTGGGGCCTTTCAGGCACAAGGGGGAAACATGCTGGACATGATGAGGGGTGCTTTTGTGATGTTGGCCCTGGTTGCGGGACCGGCAACTTCGGCCGAATCTGTCCGGGCGTCGGATCAAGCGTCCGACCAGCCCGATCAGGTGACGCCGCGCGTACCGTTCCTGGGCGGATTCCTGCAGGAGTCACGCATCGTTTACCCCCTTCAGGTCGGGCAGTGGGAGGCGATGGGAGAGAAGCGCTACGACCACCCGGAATTGGGCGTGTCGGTACGTTATGCCCAGTCCGGTAACAGCGATGGGTGGATCGATGTGTACTTCTATCCGGCCGGGGTCTTGTCCGATGAGCAACTGGAGGCCGTGGCCCGGAGTGAACTTGACGGCATCCGCAATGCCGCTGTGCAGAGGGACTTGGCGGAGCCCATGATCGGGGAGTTGTTGCCCGTTGCGTTGACGGTTTCGCAGGAACCGGATGCCGAACCGGTGAAGGGCCACGTTGTCGGCATGGTTTTTACCCAGGACGGGCAGCGCATTCCTTCGGCCATGGCGATCGTTCTGGATCGCCTGTATTTCATCAAGGGGCGTTACAGCGTCAAAGGCGCACCGATGGAGGAAGCGGGAGTTCGTTCGCAGTTGCAGGAGTTCTTTGCCGACCTGGTGCCGCAGTTGCGGATTGTCAGTCGAGGAGCGTGCTGGAGCGAAATGCCGATCCAGCAGATGGAGGGTGATGTCGCGCCTGCCGAAGCGCTGATGAGCATGAGTGACGAAGACCGGTTGAACGGCTATGTGCTTCCTGATCGCATAGTTGCGCGTGATCCGGACAGCAACGAGGCGAAGGCGCTGATGCTTATGGGCATGGTGGCGACTGAACGCCTGTTTCCAGGTTGTGTGCCGGCCGAGTCGATCAATCCGGATGTCGACGAGGGCATGCGGGAGATCCGTATCGAGTACCGGGCTGGCGAGTTCATGGGCCCACCGGCACGACCGGTGGGGATTGGTCGGACATCGGAGGCCTGAACAGCACCGGGCCGATCAACTGGATTCATTACCTCCCCGTACCGATCCCTTCGCGCGTTGACACGAACACTGGCGCCGGGGAAGTGCTCTTCACAGTGTGTAATCCGGTCCCGCCCACTTCACGCTGACGCGAGTCAAGCGGCCCACAATCGAAGTCTTGCGCAGGAGTGGTCACTGCAGTCGTGTGGCGTCTGTCTGTGACCCACCCCGCGTTGCCGATGCGGAGCGCTTTTCATGATCCTGCTGATCCTCGCCTACCTGGGCGGTGTGCTCACCATCGCCAGCCCATGCATCCTCCCGGTGCTGCCGTTCGTGTTTTCCCGCGCCGACCGGCCGTTCCGGCGCAACGGGTTGCCGATGCTGGTCGGGATGGGGGCGACGTTCGCGCTGGTCGCCAGCCTGGCCGCGGTCGGCGGTGCGTGGGCGGTGCATGTCAACCAGTGGGGCCGGTTCGCGGCGATGGTGGTGTTGGCGCTGCTGGGGTTGACGCTGTTGTGGCCGCGCCTGGCCGATTGGCTCAGCCGGCCGTTGGTAGCGCTTGGCGGAAGACTGTCGCGACGCGCCGAGACCGGCGGCGATTCGGTCTGGGCGGCGGCCGGGCTCGGCGTGGCGACCGGATTGTTGTGGGCGCCTTGCGCGGGCCCGATCCTCGGGTTGCTGTTGACCGCGGCGGCGTTGAACGGCGCGAGCGTGGCCACCACGTTGCTGATGCTCGTGTACGCCGCCGGTGCGGCGACGTCGCTGGCGCTGGCGTTGCTGGTCGGCGGGCGGGTGTTTGCCGCGATGAAGCGCTCGCTCGGCGCCGGCGAATGGATCCGGCGGGCAATGGGCGTGCTGGTGTTGGCGGGTGTCGTCGCCATCGCACTGGGTTGGGACACCGGCGTGCTGACGCGGGTGTCGTTGGCCAGTACCGGACCGGTGGAGCAGCGGTTGCTGGACCGCCTGTTTCCGGCACCGATGCCGGTACCCAAGCGGGCCGTCGTTCCCGGCGAGCCCTTGCCGGTCGAAGGCGAGATGCCGTCACTGGCCGGGGCGACCGGGTGGCTCAACAGTGCGCCGCTCAGCACCGCTTCGTTGCGCGGCAAGGTCGTGCTGGTCGATTTCTGGACGTATTCCTGCATCAACTGCCTGCGCGCGCTGCCCTATGTGCGTGCCTGGCAGGCGAAGTACGCCGGCCACGGGTTGGTGGTGATCGGCGTGCATGCGCCCGAGTTCGCGTTCGAGAAGGACGTCGGCAATGTCGAGAAGGCGGTGCGCGAGCTGGGCATCCGGTATCCGGTCGCGCTCGACAACGACTATGCGATCTGGCGTGCCTTCCGCAACCAGTACTGGCCCGCGCACTACTTCATCGATGCGCAGGGCAGGATCCGCCACCATCATTTCGGCGAGGGTGATTACGCGCGCAGCGAGGCGGTGATCCGCGAACTGCTGGTGGAGGCGGGCCAGACCGGCCTGCCGGCCGGCGAGGTCGAACCGACGGCAAGCGGGGCGATGGCACCGGGCTCCGACGACCGCCGGCAGTCGCCGGAAACCTACCTCGGCTACGAGCGCATGGCGGGCTTCGCCGGTGGCCGACGGGTGTTCGATGACGCGTGGATTTACCAGGCTCCGCGCCTGTTGCAACCGGGCCAGTGGGCGCTGGACGGCCGCTGGACGCTGCGGCCGCAGTTCGCCGCCTCGGCCAGCGCCGGGGCGCGCATCGTGTACCGGTTCCGGGGCCGCGACCTGCATCTGGTGCTGGGGCCGACAGCGGATGGCAAGCCGGTGCGATTCCGCGTCCGGCTGGATGGCCATGCGCCGGGAGCCGACCACGGCATCGACGTGGATGCCGACGGCAATGGCGTGGTGACCGGGTACCGGCTGTACCAGCTCGTGCGGCAGCAGGGCGGCAGTGGCGAACGGAAGTTCGAGATCGAGTTCCTCGATCCCGGTGTGCAGGCGTATGCGTTCACCTTTGGCTGAGGCGCATGTGCAATGGCCCCCGATGCCTCTCCCGTTCCGCTGCCTGCCGGGCTTCGTCGCTGGCGACGGGCGCTGCCGGTGCTGTTCAGCCTGGGCATCCTCGCGTTGGCCCTGCACGCCCTGGCGCGGGAGTTTCCACCGCAGGGGTATGCGGCGGTGCGGACCGCCATCGCGCAACTGGATGTCAGTCGGATCGCGCTGGCGTTGCTGTGTGGTCTGGGCAGCCATACCTGCCTGATCGGGTTCGACGTGATCGGTTTGCGACGCAGCGGTCGGCAAGTGCCGCCGCTGCGGCTGGTG
>DATJBR010000323.1:0-4190 GCA_035515255.1 Lysobacter sp.
GCCGCCGCCGCGGCTGCCCGTTGCACCGCCGCGAATGTGGAAGTACTGATCAACGGCGACGCCTCGCTGGCGCGTTCGCTGGGGGTCGGCCTGCATCTGCGTGCGGATCAACTCGCATCCCATGAGCGCCGCCCGGTGGCCGATGACGTGGCTCTTGCCGCCTCCTGTCACACCATCGAGGAATTGCGCGCCGCCGAATCCCTCGGCTGCGATTTCGCCGTCGTCGGCAGCATCAAGCCCACCACGAGCCACCCTGGCGCCACCGGTATTGGCTGGGACCGCTTCGCGCGCCTGCGTGAGCACGTCAGCCTGCCGCTGTACGCCATCGGTGGTCTCGCTGCCGGTGACCTACCCCAGGCCCGTCAACACGGCGCGCAGGGCATCGCCGCCATCCGCGCGCTATGGCCGGACTGAGCAGGACGTACAGGTCGCGACTCACGTCGCTCCTACAGAGCGGGCCGACCCGCCAAGGCGTCCTACCGCGGTCGTAGGAGCGACGTGAGTCGCGAACGCGCAGAAGTTGCCCGTCGCCCAGCTTTGCCCGCGTTATCGCGACTCGAGCCCGGCGGCAACACCGCCCACTGCCAGCGCCCGATACTGCCGGTCCAGCGCCGCCACATGCTCGCTCAATGCCTCCAACGGTCCATCGTTGACGATCACGTCATCGGCGATGGCCAGCCGCTGGGCGCGGGTTGCCTGGCTGGCGATCATCGCCTCCGCCAGCGCGGCATCGACGTCGTCGCGGCGTACCAGCCGCGCGTGCTGCACCTCGGCAGGAACGTCCACGACGAGGATCCGCGCCAGCCACGGGTAGGCCTCCCGGCCACCGCCTTCGGCCAGCAACGGGATCGCGGCAATCGCGTAGTCGCCGCCGGCCTGCATGCACATGGTCCGCACCAGAGCGCGGATGCGCGGGTGCACGATGGCCTCCAGGCGTCGGCGTTCCCCGGCGTCGGCAAATATCCGCGTCCGCATGGCCGCACGGTCCAGGCTGCCGTCGGCGGCCAGCACCCCGGTACCAAACGTCGCGACCAGTTCGGACAAGCCTTCCGATCCGATCGCGACCACCTCGCGCGCGGCGAGGTCGGCATCGGCCACCACGATTCCCAGCGCCTCGAACCGGCGCGTAACCTCGGACTTTCCGGATGCGACCCCGCCCGTGACGGCAACGATGTATTCACTCATGCCGCGCAGGATGCCATGCGGGGAGCGGTTGCAGAGAGGCATGTGGCACGACACGCACAGCAACGGCGTTGCTGTGCCAGCGTCCGTGACGATCAATGCGCAGGATTCACGGACGCACGGCTTGCCGGTTTGTGGCACTCGATGGCGCGCCTTGCCAGGCCGAAAGCGCCGGGAGCCCAACGGAATCAGGCGCGTACTTTCTAGCCCAGCCCCGCAACTCGCATATACCCGTCCACCATCTGCTCGCCCCAGAAGAACACGATCCAGCCAGCGACGGCGAGGTAGGGACCGAATGGGATCGGTGTGGCCTTGTCGCGGCCCTTCGCGGCCAGCCAGATCGAGCCGATGATGGCCCCGACCAGTGACGACAGCAGCACCGTCGGCAGGATGCCCGACAGGCCGGTCCATGCGCCGATCGCGGCCAGCAGCTTGAAGTCGCCATGGCCCATGCCTTCCTTGCCGGTGATCTGCTTGAACAGCCACCACACCACCCACAGGCTCAGGTAGCCGACCACGGCGCCGATCAGCGCCGGTTTGGCAGGCATGTACAGGTTGTCGACCGCGGCGATCAGGCCCAGCCACATCAACGGCAGGGTGAGCTGGTCGGGCAGCAACTGGGTGCGCAGGTCGATGCCCGACAGCGAGATCAGGAAGCCGGTGAACACCATCGCCCCGAAGCCCTGCCAGCCGAAGCCGAAGCGCGCCACGCAGGCAACCATCAGCACCGCGGTCAGCAGCTCCACCAGCGGATACTGCACGGAGATCCGCGCCTTGCAGTTGCGGCAGCGCCCGCGCAGGGCGAGCCAGCTGAACACCGGAATGTTCTCGTACCACGACAGCTGGTGCTTGCAGTGCGGACAGTGCGAACGCTCCACCACGATCCCCGGCGGTGGCGGATCATAATCGTCCGGCTGGCCCAGCACCTCGCGGCTGTCGCGCTGCCACTGCCACTCCATCCGTTTGGGCAGACGCAGGATCACCACGTTGAGGAAGCTGCCCAGCAGCAGGCCGAAACCGGCCACCAACGGGTAGCCGATCTCGGGATTCTGGTCGAGGAATGCCATTTAAGAGCGTGCCATTTACGAGCGAACCAATTGGAAACGTGCCATCTGCGAAAAGTCCCTCAACCCACCACCGCGCCGAGCTTGAAGATCGGCAGATACATCGCGATCACCATGCCGCCGACGACCACGCCCAGGAACACCATGATCATCGGCTCCAGCAGGCTCGACAGCGCGTCCACCGCGTTGTTGACCTCCTGCTCGTAGAACTCGGCGACCTTGAACAGCATCGTGTCCAGCGCACCGGCTTCCTCGCCGATGCCGACCATCTGCACCACCATGTGCGGGAACTGGTTGGTCTGCTTCATCGACATGTTGACCGAATAGCCGACGGCGACGTCGTCGCGCACGCGGTTGACGGCCTTCTCGTAGACGATGTTGCCGGTCGCACCGGCCACGGTAGTCAGGCCTTCGACCAGCGGCACGCCGGCCCTGAAGGTCACCGCCAAGGTGCGGGCAAAACGCGAGATCGCCGAGTTGTGGATGATCTGGCCGACCACCGGCACCTTCAGGATCAAGCGGTCGAGGAAGTACTGGAATGCGATCGAGCGGTTCCTGACCATGATGAAGGCCACAACCGTGCCCACGCTGGCGAGCAGCAGCAGCCACCACCACGCCACCATGAACCGGCTCAGCTTGATGATGAGCATGGTGAACGCTGGCAGCTCGGCACCGAAGCTGGCGAACACGTCCTCGAACATCGGCACCACGAACACCAGCAGGATCGCGCTGACGATCAGCGCCACCGCGACCACGGCGGCCGGGTAGAACATCGCCTTCTTGATCTTGCCCTTCAGCGCCTCGGTGTTTTCCTTGTAGGTCGCCACCGTGTCGAGCACCGTTTCCAGCACACCGGCCGATTCACCGGCCTTGACGAGATTGCGGAACAGTTCGTCGAACTCCACCGGATGCTTGCCCAGTGCCTCGCTCAACGACGAGCCGCTCTCCACATCGGCGCGGATCGCATTGACCAGCTTCTGCATCTTCGGGTTCTTGTTGCCGCTGGAGATGATCTCCAGCGCACCGACGATCGGCACACCGGCCTTCATCATCGTGGCGATCTGGCGGCTGAAGATCGCAATGTCCAGCGGCGTGACCCGCTTGCCGGCACTGCCGAACAACGGCTTCGGCTTGACCTTCACCACCTTGGGTGTAATGCCCTGGCGGCGCAGTTCCGCGCGCAGGAAGTTCGCGTTCTTCGCGGTCTGCTCGCCCTTCATGGTGACGCCGCGCTTGTCGGTGCCTTCCCAGACGAACAAGGGTGTCGCTTCCGCGCGGCGCACCGCGACGTCGGGCTTCTTGGCAGCAGAACGGGTAACGGACATAACGTGGGTCCCCAGTGACACTTGAAAGTTCGAGCAATGCAGCGCGCCGTCACCGGCACGCCATCCCCGGGCATCCGTGGCCTTCCCCGGCACCGGATGCCCGGCACGTTCCGCAGCTCACCATCGGAACATGCCGCTGGCCAGCATATCCTGACCATCCATGTCGCGATAGCAACGCCGGTCACAACTGCGTCGCGGGTCGGGTCGCCGCTGAAGCCGTCCCTACGTTGCACATGCTCCCTGTAGGAGCGGCGTGAGCCGCGAACGCGCGGGTGTCACATGGAGTCCCGGCCGAGAGCCCTGCGCCGAAGCCCGATCAATCCTTCGTCACCCGGTTGATCTCCGCCAGGCTGGTCACTCCATTGCGCACCTTCATCAGCGCGGATTGGCGCAGGTCGCGCACTCCGGCGGCTTGCGCGGCTTCGGCAATCTGCATCGCATTGCCCCCGGCCAGCACGATCGCCTGGATCTCGTCGCTCATCGGCATCACCTGGTACACGCCGGTACGGCCCTTGTAGCCTTCCGTGCAGTCCGCGCAGCCCACGGCTTCGTAGATCCTGAACTCCGGTGCGGCGATCTCATCGGCGGTGAATCCTTCGGCCAGCAGCGCGTGCTCGGG
>DATJBR010000324.1:0-20379 GCA_035515255.1 Lysobacter sp.
GACGCTCCATTCGCCGTGGATGTCCGCCAACCGCCAGCCGTAACCGTAGGCGCGGAAGTGGCTGTCGTCCCACGCGCGCTGGCGGCGCGAGATCGGCAACGGCGTGTGCGGCGTCCACATGGCGCGACGTTGCGTGTCGGAGAGCCAGGCCTGTTGCGCTGCTGTGGGCACCAGCCAGTTCTGCGCCCAGGCCAGCATGTCGTTGAGGCTGCAGCGGATTCCACCGGCCGCAGCCGAGGTGATTTCGGCGACCACGGGATCGTCGCTGCCGGTCACCACGTTGCGCCCGTCCTGGCGCCGGTGTGGCCGGGCGATGTTGCCGACTTCGCGGGCATTGAACTCACCTACCCGGCAGCGCGACAGGCCGAGCGGCTCGAACACCTCGCGCCGGACCAGTGTTTCGTAGGACGCGTCGCCAGCCGCCGCGGCGACCTCGCCGGCGACCACGTACAACAGGTTGTCGTAGGCGTACTGAGAACGAAAGCTGTGCTGCGGCTTCAGGTGCGCCAGGCCGGCGATGATGTCGTCCCGGTCGTAGTGGTTGGGCTCGGGCCACAGCATCAGGTCGCCGGCGCCTTCGCGCAGGCCGCTGTTGTGGATCAGCAGGTCGCGCACCTGCATCTCGCGGGTCACCCACGGGTCGTACATGCGGAACTGCGGCAGGTGTTTCACCACCGGGTCGTCCCAGCGCAGCTTGCCGGCATCGACCAGACGCGCGAGCACGCTGGCGGTCATCGCCTTGGTGTTGGAAGCGATCTTGAACAGGCTGTCGGCCGTGACCGGCTCGCCGGAACCGGCCGCCAGTTCCCCCGCGGTGCGGACGTAGACCACTTCGCCGTCCTCGATCACCCCGACGGCGAGTCCCGGCAACTGGTAGCGCGCCATGACCGCGTCAAAATGCTCGTCAAGGCGGTGGTTGCCGGGCGAATCCGCCGCGGCTGCACACAGGGGCAGGCACGCGAGGATGGCGAGGATGGAGCGCTTTGCGATGCGGATCATGCGGTTTGCCAGTTCCCTGCCGGCTGCTCGCCGGCGATCATTTCCTCGAAGGACTGCGGGCGGCGGATGACCGCGTAACGTCCGTCGTCGAGCAACACCTCGGCCAGCAGCGGCCGCGAGTTGTAGTTGGATGCCATGGAGGCGCCATAGGCGCCGGTGGCGGCGACCAGCAGCAGGTCGCCGGCCTTGCAGGCCGGGAGTTCCCGCGCCACCGCGAAGGTATCGCCGGTTTCGCACACCGGACCCACGATGTCGTAGGTCACGGTCGCGCGCGGCGGGCCGGAGACCGGGACGATGTCGTGCCAGGCGTCGTACAGCGAAGGCCGCAACAGGTCATTCATCGCCGCATCGACCACCAGGAACCGGCGCTGCTCGCCCTGCTTGACGCGTAACACCCGCGTCAACAGCACACCGGCCTCGGCGACCAGGTAACGGCCGGGCTCCAGCACGATCCGGCCCTCGAAGCCGGCCAGTGCTTCACGGATCACCGCGACATAGGCGCCCGCCTCGATCGGCCGGTCGTGGCCGCGCCGGTAACAGACCCCCAGCCCGCCTCCCACATCGATGCTGTTGATCGTGTGTCCATCGCGCACCAGCTCGCGCCAGAACTGCGCGACCCGCGCCAGCGCCAGCCGGAACGGTTCCAGTTCGAGGATCTGCGAGCCGATATGCACATGCAGCCCGTCCAGCCGCACATGCGACAAGCCGGCTGCGCTGGAGAACCAGCTGCGGGCTTCCGCGATGCTCACGCCGAACTTGTTCTCGGCCTTGCCGGTGGAGATCTTCTCGTGCGCACCCGCTTCGACATCCGGGTTGATCCGGACCGCCGCATGCGCGAGCGTCCGTTGCGAGCTGGCGATGCGGTCCAGCATCAGCAGCTCGTGATGCGACTCGACATTGAAACGGGAGACCCCCGCAGCCAGTGCCTCGGCGATCTCCTCCCCGCTCTTGCCCACGCCGGAGAAGACGATCCGATCCGCCGGAATGCCGGCCCGCAGGCTGCGCCACAGCTCGCCGCCGGACACGATGTCCGCACCCACGCCGGCCTCGTTCATCAGCTGCAGGATGGCCAGGCTGCTGTTGGCCTTCACCGCGAAACAGATCTGCGCATCCAGTCCGTGCAACGCCGCTTGCAACACCGCGATACGTTGCCGGATCGCGTTCGCCGAATAGGCATGGAACGGCGTCGGCAACCGGCTGGCGAGATGTTCCAGGTCGACCCCGTCAAAGCTCGCCGCGTCCGGGGTCGGGACTTCGGCCAGCGGGGCCGTATTCGTCATCAGGTTCATGGCTCGATCGATGTCGCGCGGCGGCAAGGCCTCCGCGCCATGGTTGTTCAAAAATGGGATCACGGAAAAAAGGCGGCCCGCTTCCGCAGGCCGCCGTGGGGACACTCAGAAACTCATTGCCCCGGGCGCCGACATCAGAAGTTCCAGGTCACCACCAGCTGCGCGTAGCGCGGCGACTGCCAGCGGGTCCCGGTGCCGAAGGTGTCGCGACGGACGCCGGGCTGCCCTTCGTAGCGGCCACGGACGTTGATCACTTCCTGCTCGTTCAACAGGTTGTAGACCGAGAAGCGGGCCTTGAGGTCGATCCCCTCCACCGGCAGCGCCCACGTCACGCTCGCGCCCACGTTGTACGTCCATGGCATGCGGCCGAAGGCGCCACGCTCGCTGCGCTCGTACACCCGCTCCTGCCACGGATCACCGCTGCCGCAGTTGGCCACGCACAGCCAGCCGCTGCCGCCGCCACTGCCTTCGCTGGTCGGGCTGGCAACCGTGCCGCTCTCGCCCGGCCACGTGACGCCGAAGGCGCTGATCGGGCCGCCGGACAGCGCACTGACCGTGCCGCCGACCGACCACACCTCGTTGAACCGGTAGCTGCCGCGCAGCTTGATCTGGTGCTCGTGGTCGTTGAACAGGTCGCCGTAGCGGTCGTTGTTGGCCGGGTGATCCCAGTGCTGGACCATGCCGGTATCGCCGTAGTTGGTATCGGAGTTGACCGGGCCTTCATGGTTGCCTTCCAGCTTCGACCACAGGTAGGAAGCGTTGAACGCCCACTTGTCATCCCAGGCGCGGTCGATCTGGAACTCCAGTGCCTTGTAGGTGCGCTTGGGCTTCGAGTACCCGATGATTTCCTCGCTGCCGGCCTTGATGTAGCCCTCCTTCGAGGTGTCGATCGTCACCCAGCCGTCCTGCGCGCAGCCCTGGGCCTTGGTGCCCCACAGGGTCAGCTCGTCGCCGGGGTTGGCAATCGGCCACAGGTTGCTGTGGCGCACGCCGCACAGCGCGTTGATGCGCACGTCGTCCATGGCGTTGGGCATGCGGCGGTAGGTCGCGTTGACGCCCCAGGACCAGGCCTGGCTGATCATCGTCTGGAAGCCCAGGATCGCCTCGTCCTGGTATACCGCATCCAGATCGCGGTCCACCGGCTCGTTGGACAGGTTGTAGCTGTCGTCCACCGGCCCGATCTGGGCGCCGAGAACGGGTGCCATATACGATGCGCCCGTGACGGGGTTGATCTCCTGGCGCCAGCCATTGAGCGCGTAGTAGGTGTACTCGTCGGTCAGGCCGCCGGCGAAGTTGTAGCTGATGATGCTGGTGACCGGCATGTAGTAGCGGCCGAGGTTGCCGAACAGCTTGGTGCTGCCGTCGCCCTTCATGTCCCACGAGAAGCCCAGGCGCGGCGACACCAGGTCGTCGAGCTTGATGTAGCTGTTGCCGCCGGCATCGAGGTTCTCGAAGTTGTCGACGCGCAGGCCGAGGTTGACCAGCAGGTTGGGGGTCACGCTCCAGACGTCCTCGACATAGAAGGCGCTGGTCTCGATGTCGAACACACCGCCGTCTGCACGCCGACGCGCCATCAGGAAGGCATCCACGCCGCCCGGCACCACGGCACCGTTGCCGAGCACTTCGCCCGGTGACGTACCGAAGGCGGTGAATACCTGGCCGGTCGGGCCCGGGTAGCGGGTGGTGCGATCGGTGGTCATCAGCTCGTGGTCCCAGCCGAAGCGCAGCAGGTGGTCACCCAGCGCCCACTCGAAGTCCAGGCGCTTCACTTTGCGCTCGTCCTCATGCGAGATCACCGAGCCGCCCGGATGGCAGCCGAGCACCGGTTCGCCCATCGCGCGGTACTGCGGCCCATAGCTGGCGTTGTTGTAGCTCACGATGTCGCACAGCGCATCCGCCGGGGAGCGGTTGAAGCTGCTGCTGCGGTTGATGCCGTACATGCCCTTGGCGGTGAAGTTCTCGCCGAAATGCCCGGTGTAGGTGAGCGACCCGCTCTTGCCTCCACTCGACGCCGTCGAGAGGCTGGGCGCATCACTGCCGACCTTGCCGGAGTCGAAGTCGTAGGTATAGACATGGCTGTCAGAATCGCCTTCATCGGAAAAGGCGAGCAGTTCGAGCAGATGGTCGTCGGTGATGTTCCAGTCCAGCTTGGTGCCCCAGAAGCCGTTGTCGCCCTTGCTGGCGGTCCAGCTGTTGCCGGCGTTGTTGGTGGAGCCGGAGTGGCTGTCGCGTTGTTCGTACATCGCAAACAGGAACAGTTTGTCTTCGACCAGCGGACCGGAGGCCCAGACGTTGGTCTTGGCGAAGCTGCTCCGGTCATGGCTGCCGCGCACGTTGACGCTGCCGTCCGCGTAGTAGCGGTCGTCGGCGCTGGACTTCGCGGCACTCGGCTCGAAGGTGACCTCCACTCCGCCCTCGAACTCGTTGCTGCCCGAGCGGGTGACCGCGTTGATCACACCGCCGGTGGCGCGCCCGAATTCGACCGAGTAACCGCCGGTCTTGACCTGGTACTCGCGGAAGAAGGCGAACGGCGCGGTCGAGAAGCTCTGCCGACGATAGAAATCCGTCACGTTCAGGCCGTTGATGAAGACCGAGTTCTCCGCCACCGAAGAACCGCCGAAGGAGATGCCGCCGAACGACGAGTTGCCGCCGACAACGCCCGGTGCCATCAACGCCACCGAGGTCAGGCTCTGCTCGACCGGCAACCGCGCCCACTCCTCGCGGGTGATGTTGGTGGACGATTCGGTGGAGTGCACGTCCACGCGGTTGACCACGCGGTTGCCGATCACTGTCACCGCGCCGAGGTTGGAGATCCCGCCTTCGCTGCCGAGGTTGACCGTGGTCGTGCCGCCCAGGGCGACATTGACCGCGATCGGCTCGCCCATCGGCTGGCCGTTGCGGGTGAGTTGCAGGTTGTAGTCGCCCACCTGCAGTTGACCGAGCCGGTAGCTGCCGTCGGCATTCGCCGTCACGCTGCGGGTCACTCCGGTGCTGGTGCTGGTGACGGTGATCTGGTCACCGCTGCCGGCACGGCCTGCGACCGAACCGGTGGCACTTTGCGCCATCACCATCGGTGCCATGGTGGAAAGACATGCCCCCAAGGCAATGCAGAGGGCGGCACGACGGAGTTTGGTATGACTGGCCTTCATTGCGGTTCTCCCCAGAACAGATGTGCTTGTTGATTGGCTTGTGGCAGCAGTTGCCACTCGAAGTCGTAATTCCACTGGTCGAAATACAGGTTGCCGCCGTCCCACTCGGCTTCGCCGCGCTGCAGGTCGACGGTTTCCGAACGCGGGTGCTGCTTGGCGGGCACGAACCCGCGCGAGTAGTCGTCGTTGAAGGCGATGCGATAGGCATCCAGGCCGCCGAGGTAAAACCCGGCGAGGTCCGCACTGGCCCCAGGCAGGCGCCCGAAGGTGACGTCCATCGGCACCCAGCCGTATGGAGCCAGGTACATCCAGCCCCAGTCGTGCATGTTGTTGTAGCGGTCGTCCGAGAAGATCCAGCCCGACTGCCAGCGCGCGGGAATTCCGTTCATGCGCAGCAGGGTGATCAGCAGCAGGGTCTGCTGGCCGCAGTCGGCGTGGCCCTGCTCCAGCGCGTGCTGGCCGATGTTGGTGATGGTCGAGTACTCGCGGGCGCCGGCCCAGGGGATCGAGTCCACCGCCGCGAACAGCTTCTGCGCGATCAGGTACGGGTTGGTCTCGTCGCCGACCACCTGCGCCGACTTCAGACGCATCGCATCGCTGAAGACCACATGCGGCGCGCGCTCGGCCACGTATGGCGCCAGCTCGGGGGTGACCTGTGCCGGCACCACCTTGTCCGGGTCGATGTCGACGTACTGGGCGTGGATCGTGAGCTCGTAGCTGACCGAGAATTCCGTCGGCTCGCCGGCCACCGCCGGCGCTTCCATGTACACCGTGCGCTGCAGCGTCGACTCGGGCGCGAGCTGGTGCCTTGCCGGCATCGTCGACTGCAACGCGATGTCGTCCTGCTGCCCCGGAATCGCCCGCGGGAACGGCAGCCAGGCGCGGATGATCTCGCCGGCGGGTACGGCATCGGGCTTTACCGTCAGCGACTGCGTCACCTGCACGCGCCGCGGTGCCACGGCGCGGTCGCCACTGGCCAGGGCCGCCTCGCGTACTTCGGCATGGTGCGGGTGCGCAGCCTGCAGCGGGCTGTCGTAGAACGTCAGCGGCGTGGCCCGGCGCTGGCGCGCCTCCTCGCTCAGACGGTAGAGGTTGGACGGTCCGCGGTTGAACCAGCGGCGCTCGCCGTCGATCACCCGCGCTTCGATCAGGCCCGCCGCGTCCCAGCGTGCGAACTCGGCATCGGTCATGTCCGGAATATCGCGGCGCAGGCGCTCCTTCGCGCCCGCCTCGTCCAGGCGGAAGTCGATCAGGATGCGGCGCATGCGCTCACGTTCAAACAACAGCTGGTTGCGGGCCTCCGCGTCGAGCGAACCGTCCCGCACCGCCGCTGCCACAGTGGCTTCCGCCTGTTCGAACCGGCCGGCGTCGACCATCGCCACGACCTCCTCCGCCGCATCCCCGGCCGGCACCTGTGCGAACACCGCGCCCGAGAGCAATGCCACCGACAGCAGCCCGCCCGTCAGGAACCTCAGCGGAAACCGACAGGCGGCCCCGTGCCCATGGCGATTGCGTGCCATCCCCAGTGCGAACCTTTTCAGAGCACCATCCACCCGTGAATACCCCTGCACGCAACTTCCCTGAACGCTGTGTAACACGCCCCGGAGACGGAAGCAATAATATATTCCTTTACTTCGTGATATAAGAATGTTGTATTCCGCGCTGCACCATGGCCGCCCCCAACCAGCGGCCCCTGCTCACTATCGGAAGGTCTGACGATGCGATTGCTGCCCCTCGCCGCTGCCACACTCGGTCTTGTCCTCGCGCTGGCCGCGCCCCTGCAGGCACGCCAGAACCCGTCGCCGCCCGCATCCGCCGCGATCCCCGCACACGGCGTCATCGGCGTCCCGGACGAAGCCTACCTGACGCCGGAATTCTGGATCGCACAGATGACCGCGCCCGCCCGGGTCCTGATGGATCGTCCGGCGATCAACGACCAGAACGCGCGCCTGCTCGAACTCGATGCCTCGATGCACGACCTGCGCGCCCTGCCCGCCGCTCTGGATCGCGACACGATCCGGGGTTGGATCGAGGATCTTGCCACCCGCCCGACTTCCGAACGCTGGGATGTCGACGGCGTGGCAGTACCCGGGTCCGTGCTGGATGCGATGGTCGACAACCGTGCCCTCGATGCCATTCCGCAGCGCCAGTCGACCCGTTATGGACTGGTCGTCCATCGTGCCGACCTGCGCAGCTTTCCCACCGCGCAGCGGATGTTCAGCCGGCAGGGAGAGACGGACATCGACCGCTTGCAGGAAAGCGCGCTGTTCCCGGGCACGCCGGTGGTCATTGCCCACCAGAGTGGCGATGGCGACTGGTTGTTCGTGGTCAGCCCGCGCTATGCGGCATGGATCGAGAAGCGGCATGTCGCCGAAGGCAGTGCCGACGACGTGTTCGGTTACGTCGAAAGCGCTCCGTACCGGATCATCACCGGCGGCGTGGAGCGCACCGTATTCACCCGCGAAGAGCCGCGGGTATCCCAGCTTCAGCTCGACATGGGTATCCGGGTGCCGCTGGCCAACGCATCGGGCGACTTTTTCGCCAGCGACCACCCGGTCCATGGCCAGCATCCCTATACCGCGCACATGCTGAGCCTGCCGGTGCGCAACGCTGATGGCAGCCTCTCACTCTCACCGGCACTGCTGCCCCGCCGAGCCGACAGCGCCGCCGACTACCTGCCGCTGACCTCGGCCAACCTGGTCCGCCAGGGCTTCAAGTTCCTCGGCGAGCGCTACGGCTGGGGCCACGCCTACGATGCGCGCGACTGCAGCGGCTTCGTCTCCGAGATCTACCGCAGCATGGGCCTGCAGCTGCCACGCAACACCAGCGCGCAGGCGGTCAGCCCGGCACTGCAGCACACGCTGTTTTCCCGCACCGACAGCCGCGCCCGCCGCATGGCCGCGGTGGCGAACCTCAAGGTCGGCGACCTGGTCTACATCCCGGGTCACGTGATGATGGTGATCGGGCACATCGACGGCGCGCCGTACGTGATCCACGACACCAACGGCGGCAGTCATCTGGACGCCGACGGCAACCTGAAATCCATGAAGCTCAACGGCGTCTCGGTGACACCGTTGCTGCCGATGATGTTCAACAAGGACGAAAGCTACGTCGACCGCATCACCAGCATCGTGCGCCCGCACGGCGCGCTGGACGAGATTGCACCGTAGCGTCAAACCCCATCGAATCCCGAGTCCAGACAAGCCACCCATGAAGATCACCCACATCGAATTCGGCATGCTGCGCGTGCCGCTCAAGACGCCGTTCAAGACCGCCCTGCGTACCGTGGAACAGGTCGAGGACATCGTGGTGATGGTGCACACCGACAGCGGCAACATCGGCTACGGCGAGGCACCGGCCACCGCGGTCATCACCGGCGATACCCACGGTTCGATCATCGGCGCCATCCGCCACTACATCTCGCCGCGGCTGATCGGCGAGGACATCGCCGACCTCAACCGCATCACCCGCCTGATCCAGACCTCGATGGAGAAGAACTCCAGCGCCAAGGCGGCGGTGGAGATCGCGATCTACGACCTGTTCGGCCAGCTCTACAACGCGCCGCTGTACAAGATGCTGGGCGGCGGCGACCCGGTCATCACGACCGACATCACCATCAGCGTCGACACGATCGACAAGATGGTCGCCGACTCGATCAGCGCGGTGGACCGCGGCTTCGACTCGCTGAAGATCAAGGTCGGCAAGGACATCGGCGTGGACATCGAGCGGGTCAAGGCGATCTACGCCGCGGTCGAGAACCGCGCCCTGCTGCGGTTGGACGCGAACCAGGGCTGGACCGCGAAGGAGGCGGTGTACGCGATCCGCGGCCTGGAGGACGCCGGCGTGCGGCTGGAGCTGGTCGAGCAGCCGGTCAAGGCGCACGATCTGGAAGGCATGCGCTACGTCACCGAGCGCGTGCATACGCCGATCATGGCCGACGAGAGCGTGTTCGGCCCGATGGAGGTCATCAAGCTGATCAACATGCGCGCCGCCGACATCATCAACATCAAGCTGATGAAGACCGGCGGCATTTCCAACGCGATCCGGATCGCCGACATCGCCGCGATGCACCAGATCGAGTGCATGATCGGCTGCATGCTCGAGACCAGCATCAGTGTGGCGGCGGCGGTCCACGTGGCCGTGGCCAAGGCCGACGTGATCACCAAGATCGATCTGGACGGGCCATCGCTGTGCAAATTCAACCCGGTCGACGGCGGTGTGATCTTCAACGAGTCCGAGATATCGGTGACCGACGCGCCCGGTCTGGGCATCCGTGAAATCCACGGACTGGAACCGATCGACGCCCGCACTGCCGCGGCCTGACATGTCCGCCCTGCTGAAGATCCGCTCCCGGCGGGACCAGATGTCGGCGATCGAACGACGCATCGCCGACTTCGTGCTCGACAACGCCCAGTTGCTGCGCGACTACTCGTCCCAGCAGCTCGCCAACGCGCTGGGCATCAGCCAGTCCAGTGTGGTCAAGTTCTGCCAGAAGCTCGGTTTCAAGGGCTACCCCGACCTCAAGTACTCCATCGGCGAGGCCGTCGCGCGTGCCGACAACGGC
This sequence comes from Lysobacter sp., assembly GCA_035515255.1. Classification (GTDB taxonomy): domain Bacteria; phylum Pseudomonadota; class Gammaproteobacteria; order Xanthomonadales; family Xanthomonadaceae; genus Novilysobacter. The sequence continues at coordinate 10,002 of DATJBR010000324.1, forward strand.
GACGAGCCGGTCAACGACGCCGACGCCGATGTCGACTCCGATGACGCCATGGCCTGCGACCTGTGGCGACGCAAGACCGAGGCCGAAGAGGAGACCCGCTCGATCAACCCGCCCGACACCGTCACCGCCGTGGCCGCGGCCATCGCCGCCGCAGCCGATGGTGGCAAGGTGTTCCTGATCGGCCTGGGCGCGGACGACATCCGGGCCCGTGCGTTCGCGCTCAAGCTTTCCCTGCTCGGCATTCTTGCCATCCACAACTTCGACCCCGCACACATGGCCGCCAGTGTCTCCGCCGCGAATGCCGGCGACGTGCTGCTGGTGTTCTCCGAACACGGCAAGCCGCCGCCGCTGTGCTACATCGCGCGCTGTTTCCGCGAGCGCCAGGGCACGGTGATCTCGATAACCCGACACACCTCCAACCCGCTGCGCGCGTACGCCGATCTCGCCCTGCTGGTCTCCGCACACGACGACCGCGTGCATATCGAGCCGTTGCTCTACCACTCCGCCTTGCAGCACCTGCTGGATCGCGTGTTCGTCCTGGTGTGCGAAGGCGGACGCGAGGAGCAATTGCAGGCCAATCTTGAGCGGCTCCAGCCCATGCTGGAGCCCTGATGTCGGCGCCCGGATGTCACTGACCTGACCACCATTGCCATGCAAGACCAAGGAGTCCGTCCGATGCTGTCGTCCCACCATTTCCTTCGCCGTTGCCTGCCTTGGCTCTCGGCCCTTCTGGCTATCTCGCTGGCCGCATGCACCCCGTCCGTCATGCCCGACACTGCCGCGATGCCCTGGCACGATGCGCAACAGCTGGTGCTGGTCACCGTGGCGGATTGGGATGTCGACCACGGCACGCTGCGCACCTATGAGCGTGATGGCGACAACTGGCTTGAAGCCGCCTCGCCGCAGCCGGTGGAGATCGGCCGCGAAGGCTCGGCCTGGGGGCTGGGACTGCACGACGCGCAACCCGATGGTCCGACCAAGCGCGAAGGCGACGGCCGCAGCCCGGCCGGCGTATTCACCATCGGCGAGGCCTTCGGTTACGCCGCCGGCGCGCAGACCGCCCTGCCGTATGCGCCGATGCAGGCATCCAGCTATTGCATCGATGTCAGTGACTCGCCCCTGTACAACCGGATTGTCGATACGCGCGAAGTCGGTGAGCCGGCCATCGCCGGTTCCACCGAGCCGATGCGCCGTGACCTGCATGCCGACGGCGACCTGCGTTACCGCCTCGGCTTCGTGATCGAACACAACCTCGCGGCGACACCGGGCGCGGGCAGCTGCATCTTCGCCCACCTGTGGAAGTCGTCGACCACTGCCACAGCCGGCTGCACGGCGATGGACGATGCGGTCATGGAGTCGTTGCTGGCGTGGCTGCGTCCCGAACGACGCCCGATCTTCGTGCTGTTGCCGGACGCCGAGTACGCACGGCTCCAGGCGTCGTGGGGATTGCCGACCGTGGCAACCGCGCCGTGAGTGCGACGGCGCGGGTCCTGCTGGCGCTGGCCATCGGCGCAGTGACCGGCCTGTCGCTGGCCTGGGCCGACGCGGGGCTGGCGATTCGAGTAGCCGACGCGGTGCAACCGATCGGCCGACTCTGGCTCAACGCCTTGCAGATGACCGTGGTACCGCTGGTGCTGGCGCTGGTGATTGTCGGCATCAGTTCCGCCGCCGATGCCGCGGCATCGGGACGCATCGCCCGCAAGGCCATTGGAGTGTTTGTGGTGCTGCTGTCACTGGCTGCGCTGTTTGCCGCGGTGACTGCGCCGGCGCTGTTGTCGATGCTGCCGCACGACCCGGCCCTGGCCAGCGCACTGGACGGTGGCAGTAGTGAGACGTCCAACCTGCCCGCCCCGGCCGGATGGTCGGACTGGGTCACCGGCATCATTCCCGCCAACGCCATCGCGGCCGCGGCCCAGAGCGCGATGCTGCCGCTGGTCGTGTTTGCCCTGTTCTTCGGCTTTGCCCTGACCCGGATCGCCCCTGCCCGACGGGCCTTGATGGTGGAGTTTTTCCAGGCCATCGCCGACGCGATGATCGTGATCGTGCGCTGGGCGCTGTGGGCGGCACCGGTCGGCGTGTTCGCGCTGATCCTCGCCGTCACCGCCCGCTCCGGTTTGAGCATGCTCAGCGCACTGGGCATCTACATCGGCCTGCAATGCGTGCTCTACCTGAGCGTGACCATCGGCATGCTGCTGGTCGCCGCGGTCTGGGGCGGAGAGCCGATCCGACGGTTCGCCGCCGCCATCGTCCCGGCGCAGGTCGTCGCGGCGAGCACGCAGTCGTCGCTGGCGTCCCTGCCCGCGATGCTGGAAGTCGCCAACGACCGGTTGCGGTATCCGGCCCACGTCACCGGTCTGGTGCTGCCGATGGCGGTAACCCTGTTCCGAATCACCAGCCCGGTGCAGTACATCAGCGCCGCCGCGTTCATCGCCTGGGCCTACGGCATCGAGCTGGGCGCGGCGCAGCTTGCCGCGGGCAGCGCACTGGCCGTCGTCATCAGCCTCGGTTCGGTCGGTCTGCCCGGCCAGGTCAGCTACATGGCGACCAATCTGCCGGTCGCGCAGGCGATGGGTTTGCCGGTCGCCCCGCTTGGCCTGCTGCTCGCGGTCGACACGATTCCCGATGTGTTCGCGACACTGGGCAACGTCACCGCCGACCTCACTGCCACCAGCGTGGTCGCACGGTCCGCTGTGCAGGTCGAGCAACCCGGCGTACCGGTGAACGTCGAACCATAAGGACGCCGTGATCGTGTCGAGCAGGCCCTGCCGGATCACCCGCAGGGTCTGCTGTCTCACCGTGCAACTCCGGAATGTTGCACCTCGCAACCCGGCTCGCGAGCAGCACCCGTTTCGCCTTGCCAGCCCCCGGACCCTATGCTCCAATCTTTGGATCGCTGCGGCGCCGCGGATACGGGCTTTTTCTTCGCGGGCGCACCACGCAGACACACAAGCACCACACCAACCAGGGGATCGCGATGAGTGTTGAACGTCCATGGCTTGACCAGTACCCGGCCGGGGTCCCCGCGCAGATCGATGTCGACGAGTTCCCCTCCATCGTCGCGGTACTGGAAAGCGCGATCGCCAGTTTTCGCGACCGGCCGGCGTTCGCCAACCTCGGCAAAACCCTGACCTATGGCGAAATCGACACCCTCAGCGCGCAGTTCGCGGCCTACCTGCTCGGCGAGCTGAAACTCAAGAAGGGCGACCGCGTCGCGATCATGCTGCCCAACTGCCTGCAATACCCGATCGCCACCTTCGGCGTGTTGCGTGCCGGGCTGACGGTGGTCAACACCAACCCGATGTACACCGCACGCGAACTCAGGCACCAATTGGTGGACTCGGGCGCGACGGTATTGCTGGTGCTGGACAATTTCGGCGACACGGCGGAAGAAGTGCTGGTCGATACGGCGGTCACCAAGGTCATCACGACCGGCCTTGGCGACATGCTTGGCGCGAAGGGCGCGATCGTCAACTTCGTCCTGAAGTACATCAAGAAGATGGTGCCCGAGTACCACATCCAGGGCGCGATCCGGTTTGCCGACACCCTCAAGCTGGGCAGGAAGCACGCCCTGCCAAAGATCGATGTGCACGCCGACGACATCGCCTTCCTGCAGTACACCGGCGGCACCACCGGCGTGGCCAAGGGCGCGATGCTGACCCACCGCAACCTGGTCGCCAACATGCAGCAGGCCGCCGCATGGGTGGGCACCAATGTCGTGCCGGGCCAGGAAGTGATCATCACCGCGCTGCCGCTTTACCATATTTTCGCGTTGACGGCGAACGGCCTGGTGTTCATGAAGTTCGGCGGCCTGAATTACATGATCACCAACCCGCGCGACATGCCCGGCTTCGTCAAGGAGCTCAAGAAGGTCTCGTTCACGGCGATCACCGGCGTCAACACGCTGTTCAACGGGCTGCTCAATACCCCCGGCTTCAACCAGATCGACTTCTCCAAGCTTCGCCTGACGCTGGGCGGCGGCATGGCGGTACAGCGCTCGGTCGCCGAGCGCTGGAAAAAAGTCACCGGGTGCACCCTGATCGAGGCCTACGGACTGACCGAAACCTCACCGGCTGCCTGCATCAACCCGATGGATCTGGCCGAGTACAACGGCGCGATCGGCCTGCCGATCCCGTCAACGGATGCCTGCATCAAGGACGAGGACGGCAGGATGCTGGCCACCGGGGAGATCGGCGAATTGTGCATCAAGGGCCCGCAGGTGATGAAGGGCTACTGGCAACTGCCGGAAGCAACCGCCGAGGTGATGGATGCCGATGGATGGCTGCACACCGGCGACATCGCGAAGATGGACGAGAAGGGCTTCTTCTACATCGTCGACCGCAAGAAGGACATGATCCTGGTGTCGGGCTTCAACGTGTATCCGAACGAGATCGAGGACGTGATCGCGATGATGCCCGGCGTACTCGAAGTGGCCGCCATCGGCATGCCTGACGAACACTCCGGCGAGGTCGTCAAGCTGGTGGTGGTGAAGAAGGATCCGTCGCTGACCGCCGAGCAGATCACCGCCTACGCCCGTGAGAACCTGACCGGCTACAAGCGGCCCAAGGTGATCGAGTTCCGCACCGAGTTGCCGAAGACCAACGTCGGCAAGATCCTGCGTCGCGAACTGCGCGATGAGCCAGCCCCTCATTAGATCTGCGGAACAGCAAATCGCGTGTCGCACTGCCAAAGCCCCTCCCCCCGGAGGGGCTTTGGTTTTGGCGACCCGCGCGGCGTGTAGCATCGATCCGTGGGCTTAATAACCCCCCGTATCGCGCCCACCTCAGCCGGCGGACGGGCTTACCTCAAGGACCGTCACATGAGCTCGATCGAGACGCTGCGCCGCCCCACCCGCCACTCCACCCTGCGCGTGGAATCCGACACCATCGGAGACGCCCACTGGCTGTACATGCATGCCGATGCCGGGCCCGGGGTGCGCCCGTGCTTCCGCACCGAATTGATGGAGGATATGTGGCACTACCTGCACGCCATCAGCGCGAACGGCGTCCTGCCCGACAGCGGCAGGCTGCGCCACGTCGTGCTGGCATCGGATGCCTCGGCGTTCAATCTGGGCGGCGACCTGGCGTTGTTTGCCCGGCTGATCCGGGAGCGCAACCGGGAAAAACTGCTCGGCTACGCGCGCAGCTGCGTGGACGGCGTGCATCACTTCCATTCCGGTCTCGGCGGCGGCTTCCGCACCATCGCGCTGGTGCAGGGCGATGCCTTGGGCGGAGGCATGGAACTGGCCCTGTCCTGCCACCACATCGTCGCCGAGCGCGGGGTCGAGATGGGGCTGCCCGAGGTCCTGTTCGGACTGTTCCCGGGCATGGGCGCCTATTCGTTCCTCTGCAAGCGGGTATCGCCCCAGTTGGCGGAGAGGATCATCCTGGAAGGCCGCATCTATACCAGTGACGAGCTCCATGCACTGGGCGTAGTCGACGTGCTGGCTCCCCGCGGCGAAGGTGCAGCGGCTGTCCAGGAACTGATCCGGCGCCAGCAACGCGCCCCGCATGCGCATCTGGCCCTGAATGCGGTGCGCGCGATCGCCCAGTCCGTAAGTCACTCCGAGCTGATGGCCATCACCGAGGTCTGGGTCGACACCGCGCTGCAACTTGGCGACAAATCGCTGCGAACCATGGATCGCATCGTGCGGGCGCAATCGCGCAGAACCGAGAGTGAAATCGCATGACCGGCAATCAATGGGGCTCGCTTGCAGCGACCACCGCAAGTCACGGAGAGCGCTCGCCACCATCGAATGCATCGCGCAGGCGCGCGCGGCGGTCCAGCGCCGCACGCCCCTGCACCAGCAGTTCATTGAGCCCGGAAAGACGCTTTCGCCAATCGTTCGCCAACTGCCAGTCGGGAAGTTTCATGATGTCGCCGGCCGCAGCGGCCAGGCCGGTCAATCCCACGTTGCCGGCCACGCCGCTAAGTGCATGCACATGCGCCTTGGCGCTTTGCCATGCACGGTCACCGGCAGCCAGCGCGAAGCCCGAAATGCAGCCCTCCGCGTCGACCAGACACTGCGCGATGAACTCACGTTCGAACGCCTCGCCGAGCCCCGCCATGCGCAACTCGTCCAGAATGCCGGCGTCGAATCCATCGCCGTTTGTCGCTGTCCGCTCGGGCACGACCGGCGACGACACCGCCGATGCGCGGGGGGCGCTGGCGATCCCGGCGAGGGTGTCGAGCAATCTTGCCGCCACCACCGGCTTGGCGAGAAAGGCCATCGCTCCGGCCTGCTCGCAGGCCAGGATCGATGCCGGGGTGACATCGGCGCTCAGCACCACCACCGGTGTGCGCACCGCGGCGCCGGCCTCCATGACGCGCAGTTCCCGCAGCAGGTCGAGCCCACTGATCCCGGGCATGTGCAAATCGGCAATGACCACGTCGTATTCCACGTCGGCCATGGCTTCAAGCACCTCCTCGCCTCCACTGACGCACACGGGGCGGTGCCCGGCTTTCTGCAGCAGCCTCTGGAGCACCAGGCGGTTGGCCAGGTGGTCGTCGACCACCAGCACCGCCAGACTGCGCACCCGCGCGCGATGACGAAGGAACGGGTCGGAGAAGGCCAGCACATTTTCCGCGCTGCTGCCGGAGACGGGCGCAAGCTCGTCGGGTGCCGGGTTCGCAGCAGGCGCCACCGGCATTGGCGCAGGCACGGCTGACAACGCGGATGCGAAAGGCAGCTCGACCCAGAAGCGGCTGCCGCGGTGCTCGGTGCTCTCGAAACCGATTCGTCCGCCCATCGCCTCGGTCAAGCCCTTGGCTATGGTGGTACCCAGCCCGGTGCCGCCGTGCCGTCTGACCAAACCCGCGTCGGCCTGCTCGAAGGCGTTGAACAACTGGTCGCGCAACGCCTGGGGCACGCCGATCCCGGTATCGGTAACAGTAAAACGCAGCCGCACGCCGCCGTTGTGGTGGCCGATCAGGTCCACCGCAAGTTGCACCGATCCGGTCTCGGTGAACTTGACTGCGTTGCCGGCCAGATTGGTCAACACCTGGCGCAAATGGGCGAAATCTCCGCGCACCGTCTCGGGAACCTCAGCGGCGACCTGCGACCCATACTCCAGCTGTTTGGCGCGCGCCAGAGGGCGCAGGATCAGGCCGACCGCGTCCACCAGTTCGCGCGGGGAGAACTCGGCCACGCTCAGCTTCAGCTTGCCGGCCTCGATCACCGATATGTCCAGCACTTCCTCCACCAGCGCCATCAGGCTGCGGGTGGAGGCCTGGATCGTGGCGAGGCATTCGCGTTGCTCACTGTCCAGGCGGGTAGTCGCCAGGACCTCCGACATGCCCGCCAGGCCGTTGAGCGGGGTGCGGAATTCATGGCTCATGTTGGCCAGGAACCGGCTCTTGGCCTCATTGGCGCGACGGGCCTCTTCGGTCGCCCCGGTCAGCGCGCGCAGCAGCCGCCACAGGTACCCAGGGATCGCCACCAGGCCGACCAGCAGTCCGATACCCAAGCTGGTATTCGCGGCCCAGTACGGCGAATTCAGCAGCACACCGGCAAACCCCAGGGCTGAGAGCACTACTGCGGTGGCCAGATAACGGTTGCCGAACCGCAGGCCGTTGCCCACCGTCACCCACAGGATCAGGACGTAGACCCAGGCAAGCGGCTCGCCCAAGCGGATCATGGCCGCGGTCATCAGCCCGTAATCGGTGAGCATGCCGACCCACCGGCGCAGATGCGACGGACCGGGTGACGCCAGGATCCAGGCAATCAGCGAGACGCCGATGGCGAACCCGGCACCCACCATGCCCAGTACGTCGTCATAAGCCCGAGCCGGCATCGATCCGTTCGGGCCATGGCTCAACAGGAAGCCAAGCACCAGCGCCAGCAATGCGATACGCACCAGGGCCTGCTGGTGCTCGCTGTCTTCGCGCCGGGAAAGGCGCTGTCGAAGCCAGGCCCACGCAGAGATCACTGGCCTACTCCATTCCGGGCCGCGGGGAAACCACGGAATAACGGGCACAGATATCTTCCAGCTGCGGGCGGCCTCGTATCAACGCGTCCACACACTGCGGGTCGAACAGTCGACCACGCTGCTCCTGGATGTACTCCAGGGCCGCATCCAGGCTCCAGGCGTCCTTGTACGGACGGGCGGATATCAGTGCGTCGAGCACATCGGCCACCGCCACGATCGCGGCTTCCAATGGGATTTCCTTGCCGACCAGACCATCGGGATAGCCGCTGCCGTCGTAGCGTTCATGGTGGCGCAGGGCGACGATCGCGCCCACCTGCATGAAGCGGTTCTCGCTGCCGCTGAGCAGTTGATGGCCGATGCGTGGATGGCGCCGCATGACTGCCAGCTCGTCCTCGTCCAAGGGACCGGCCTTCAGCAACACCGCGTCGGGGATGGCGATCTTGCCCATGTCGTGCAGCGGCGCTGCCAGCTCGATGACCCTGGCTTCTTCCTCGCTCAAACCGAGTTCCTCGGCGACCAACCCGGCGAAGCGGGACATCCGCTCGAGAAAGGCGCTGGTGCCGACGTCGCGATACTCGATCGCGCGGGCCAGCCGCGACATGGTCTCGCGCTCGCGCTCCTCCACCTCATGCATGCTCGACAGCAGCTGCTGTTCGAGCGACAGGGCGCGCTCCTTCACGTTCTGGGCGTGGCGGCGGAATTGCAGCAGATTGCGGCAGCGGGCCCGCAATTCGCGCGGACGCACCGGTTTGACCAGGAAGTCGATGATCCCCGCATCCAGCGCCGCCTGTCGTACCGGCTCATCGCCCACCACGGTGATCAGCACAATCGGCACGTCGCGATGCGAAGGCAGCCGGCGGAACCGGTTTGCAAACTCCAGACCATCCATCCCCGGCATGCGGTAATCGAGCAGTACCAGGTCCGGCGGGGTCGCTTCACACCAGCCCAGCGCGTAGCCGGGATCGCCGAAATCGTGAACCATCAACTCGGAGCCGATGTCCTCGATGATGTGGCGCAGCATGGTGCGCGCCGACCCTTGGTCGTCCACGATGACAACATTCATGCGGTCAACCCCTTGGCGACGTCGGGCAAGCCCGACACTTGCGGCAGCATATCGCGTCATCCTCGTCGCATGAGCAAGCCGGGCCGCGTGGCACCGGCAAATGCGGGCAAAGCCCGGTTCCGGTTCAGTCGGGCCACGGATGGGTGACCGGACCCGCGGGTCAGCCGGATATTTCCGGCCGCATGTACGGGAACAGCAGTACGTCGCGGATCGAGGACGAGCCGGTCAGCAGCATCACCAGCCGGTCGATGCCTACACCCAGACCGCCGGTGGGTGGCAGGCCAACCTCCAACGCACGGATGTAGTCGGCGTCGAAATGCATCGCCTCGTCGTCCCCCCCCTCCTTCGCCTCGACCTGGGCCAGGAAACGCGCCACCTGGTCTTCCGGGTCGTTGAGTTCTGAAAAGCCGTTCGCCAGTTCCTTGCCGCCCACGAACAGCTCGAAGCGGTCGGTCATGCCGGCGTCGTCGTCACTGGCGCGCGCGAGCGGGCTGACCTCGACCGGATGCCGGGTGATGAAGGTCGGCTGCACCAGGGTGTGCTCGACGGTCTTCTCGAAGATTTCCAGCAGCAACTTGCCCCAGCCGTATCCCGGCTTGACCGCGACTTTCAGCCGCGCGCAATGGGCACGCATGGCCTCGATGTCGCGCAACTCCTCGCGCTTGATCTCGGGATTGTGCTCGAGCACCGCGTCGCTCATCGTCCAGCGCCGGAACGCCGGGCCGATGTCGATCGATTGGCCGTCCCATTCGACACGGGTGGTTCCCAGGACAGACGTCGCGATATCGCGGATCATGGCTTCGGTCAGGTCCATGACCTCGTTATAGGTGGCGTAGGCCTCGTACAACTCGAGCATGGTGAACTCGGGGTTGTGGCGGGTGCTGACGCCTTCGTTGCGGAAGTTGCGGTTGATCTCGTACACGCGCTCGAAGCCGCCGACCACCAGGCGCTTGAGGTAGAGCTCGGGCGCCACGCGCAGGAACAGGTCCAGGTCGAGCGCGTTGTGGTGGGTGGTGAACGGCCTGGCCGTGGCACCGCCGGCCAGGTAATGCATCATCGGCGTCTCGACCTCGAGGAAGCGCCTGGCATCGAGCCAGCGCCTCAGCGCGGCGACCAGCTTCGAACGCTGGACGAATACCTCGCGCGCTTCCGGGCTCACGATCAGGTCGACGTAACGCTGGCGGTAGCGCTGCTCGACGTCGCTCAGGCCCTGCCACTTGTCCGGCAGCGGGCGCAGCGACTTCACCAGCAATCGCAGCGTGTCGGCCTTGACCGACAGCTCGCCGGTCCTGGTGCGCATCAGGGTGCCGGTGGCGGCGACTATGTCGCCGATGTCCCAGCCCTTGAATGCTTCGTAGGCATCGCCCAGCGCGGTCGATTGCAGGAGATC
>DATJBR010000325.1:0-3374 GCA_035515255.1 Lysobacter sp.
TCCAGCGACTTCCAGTAATCGCGGACCTGCTCCAGCAGGCTCAACGTACCGACGACGTTGGTCTGCACGAACTCGGCCGGCCCGTCGATCGAACGGTCGACGTGGCTCTCCGCGGCGAAGTTGATCACCGCATCCGGGCGATGCTCGCGCAGCAGCCGCGCGACCAGCGCCGCATCGCCGATGTCGCCGTGGACGAACAAATGATCCGGATGACCCTCCAGCCCGGACAACGTGTCCAGGTTGCCAGCGTAGGTCAGTGCATCAAGATTGATCACCTTGACGCCCTGTTTCACCGCGTCGAGGACGAAATTTCCACCAATAAAACCGGCTCCGCCGGTCACCAGCCATGTCGGCATGCATCTACTCCAGACTCAAAAAGACGGGCAGGCCGCGATGCCGCCGATCGGGAACCGCATTGGCTCAGAACGGGATGTCGTCATCGGCGAAGTCGTCGCCGAAATCGTTCGATTTGGCCGGGGCAGACTCGCGGCGAGGCGCATCCTGGCGTGGTGCGGCCGGGCGTGAGGGGCGCTCGCTGCGGAAATTCCCGCCACCACCACCACCGCCACCTTCCGCACCACCACCGCCAAGCATCTGCATCTCGTCGGCGATGATGTCGGTGGTGTAGTGCTTGATACCGTCCTTCTCGTAGGAGCCGTATTCAATGCGGCCCTCGATATAGACCTGCCTGCCCTTCTTCAGGTACTCGCCGGAGATCTCGCCGAGCTTGCCGAACAGCTTGACCCGATGCCACTCGGTCTTTTCGATCTGCTGGCCATCCTTGTCCTTGCGGACACTGGTGGTCGCCAGGGACAGGGTGCAGATCGCCATGCCGCCCTGCGTGTACTTCATGTCCGGATCGTTGCCGAGGTTTCCGACCAGGATCACCTTGTTGATGCCACGTGCCATGAATGCGGTCCTATTGGGTCGCCGGCGGCGACGGGCGGACAAGTATACCGACCTGCCCGAGCGCGGCGGTCGGTGAAAACCCTGCACCGGGGTCGGGCTTTGGGCCGGATGCCGCGCCCCGCTTCAAGCCGACGTCTTCGGGCCCATGCCGTCGGAGCACCTATAATCACGCGTCCCCCGTCTCCACTTCACCGCATGCACGCTTCCGCCCTTTCCCTTTCGACTCCCGCCCTTGGTGACATCCAGGCTCTCGCCCGCGACGACATGGCTGCGGTCGATACGTTGATCCGCCATCGGCTGGCCTCGGATGTGGTGCTGATCAACCAGGTCGCGGAGTACATCATCGGCGCGGGAGGCAAACGCCTGCGGCCGATGCTGTTGTTGCTGGCGGGTGCGGCGCTGGGCCATCGCGGCCCGGACGCGCATCAGCTGGCGGCGGTGATCGAGTTCATCCATACCTCCACCCTGCTGCACGACGACGTGGTCGACGAATCCGACCTGCGCCGCGGCCGCAAGACCGCCAACGCCGTGTGGGGCAATGCGGCCAGCGTGCTGGTCGGCGACTTCCTGTATTCGCGCAGCTTCCAGCTGATGGTCGAGCTGGAGTCGATGGAGGTGCAGAAGATCCTCGCCGACACCACCAACCGGATCGCCGAGGGCGAAGTGCTGCAACTGCTGCACGTGCGCAATCCCGACACCGACGAGGCCGCTTATCTGCGCGTGATCGAGCGCAAGACCGCGGTGCTGTTCGCGGCTGCAACCCGCCTGGGCGCATTGCTGGCGGGGGCCGATGCAGTCACCCAGCAGCGCCTGCACGATTACGGCCTGAACCTGGGCTATGCCTTCCAGATTGCCGACGATGTGCTCGATTACGCGTCCGATGCACAGACGCTGGGCAAGAACCTGGGTGACGACCTGGCCGAAGGCAAGGCGACACTGCCGTTGATCCACGCCATCGCGCACAGCGATGCCGAAACGGCGGCAGTCCTGCGCTCGGCGATCGAACACGGCGATACCGACGCGCTGCCTTCTGTCCTTGCCGCGATCAATGCCACCGGCGGACTCGATTACAGCCGCCAACGCGCACGCGATTACGCGCACTTGGCGGAACAAGCGCTGGAAGGACTGGATGACAACGAGCATGTTGCCGCCCTGCGCGGGCTGGCGGATTACGCGGTCAACCGGAACCACTGACAACGCGATAACTCCCCGCGATACCGGTGTCGCCACCGCGATGAAGGCCAGTAGCTCATTCGACAGCGCAGCGCACCCCGCGCCTCACTTCACCGCGAACCGCTCGCGGAAGAAGTCGCGCAGCATTTCGTAGGCCCGTTTGGCGGCGCGTTCGTTGTAGACGCAACCCGGCGGGCTGTTGGCGTCGTCCTCGGCGAAACAGTGCACGGCGCCGCTGAAGTTCACGAACTGCCAGTCGGCCCCGGCGGCATCCATCTCATGTTCGAAGGCGGCGATGTCGGCGGCGGTCACGTTCGGGTCGCTCGCTCCGTTGAGCACCAGCACCGCTGTCTTCACCGCGCCGCTCTTTGCCGGCAGCGGAGTCGACAGGCCGCCGTGAAGACTGACGACGCCGGCAACGTGACTGCCCGCACGGGCGAGTTCCAGCACGGTGGTGCCGCCGAAGCAGAAACCCAGCGCGCCGATCCGGCCGGCGTCCAATGGTGCATCCGTGGCCTGCTTGCGCAGCACGTCGACCGCCTGCTCGATGCGGGTACGCAGCAGGGCGCGGTCGTCACGCAAGGGCTTGGACATCGCGGCGGCCTGGGCGCTGTCTTTCGGCCGCTCGCCCTTGCCATAGACGTCGGCCACCAGCACCACGTACTCGCTGCCGGCGATCTGCCCGGCCCTGGCAACCGCGGCCGGGGTCACGCCCATCCAGTTGGGCACCATGACCAGTCCCGGGCGCTTGACCGCATTGGCGTCATCAAAGACCAGCACGCCGCTGAAGGTCCTGTCGCCGACCTTCCAGTCGACCGGTCGGGTCTGCATGCCGGCCAACGCGGGCGCGGCGAACGACAAAAGCAAGAGCACGGCAGCAAATCGATGCAGGCGCATGACGGCAATCCTCCGGGAAGTTTCCGGAGAGTACTGCTTGTTTGGATATCGCGAGGTAAAGACCCGATCCGCCGCTTGGCCACCGTCACCGGACGCTGTGGCGTCAGGCGACACCCAGGCCCGGAATCGAGCTGATGCCATCCGGGTCGAAGCCGCCCAACTGCGCGAAATGGCGGCCGCGGGCGACGTAGTCGCGATACGGTCCGAAACTGGGCGCGCCGGGAGAGAGCAGGATGACGCCATCACCGCCCAGTGCCGTGCGCGCCTGCGCGACCGCATCGGCGAGGTCCGCCGCCGCCGTCAAGGCGAATCGGTCAGGACCGGCGAGCGGTTCCAGCAGCTCGTGGATGCGCGGACCGTTGCCCCCCATGGTGATGATCGCGGCCGGCGCGCGA
>DATJBR010000326.1:0-13571 GCA_035515255.1 Lysobacter sp.
CCGGGCTCGTCATCCCACAGGATCTTGTGCAGCTGCAACTGGAAACGCACAAGCAGGTGGTCGGCGACGATCCAGTCGGCCAGTTCCCGCGGCCGGATCTGGCTGAAACTGGGGGAAAACATCACGTCGCAGCGATCGGTCAGGCGGTATTCCTCCACGATTCCGCGCGCCCAGTCGTAGTCCTCGCGCGAGCAGATCACGAACTTGACCTGGTCGTGCGGGGTCAGCAACGCGATGTTGCTCCACAGGTTGCGCTCGACCTCGGCGGACCCCGGCGTCTTGATATCCAGCACCCGCGATACCCGCGGATCGACCTCACCGATATCGAGCGCGCCGGAGGTCTCCAGCGACACCTCGTAACCTGCGTCGCACAGGCGTTCGAGCAGGCCGATGCAGCGCTTCTGCGCGAGCGGCTCGCCGCCGGTGACGCAGACATGACGGGCACCGTGGCGGGCAACTTCGGCCAGGATGCCGTCGTAATCCCACCACTGGCCACCATGGAAGGCGTAGGCGGTATCGCAGTACTGGCAACGCAGCGGGCAGCCGGTCAGCCGGACGAAGACCGTCGGCCAGCCAATGCTGCGCGACTCGCCCTGCAGCGACAGGAAGATCTCGGTCAAACGCAGACGATCGGGCGACAGCGGGGCCGCCTCGGGGAGAGCAACATTCATCGCGGCATTTTAGCCGACCCGGTGGCCGGCGGGCGTTACCGCTACTGCAGGCGACCCAGCTGGATCGCACCGAGACGGTCGGTCGCGATACGCGCCGCATCAGTGCCCGGATACCGCGTGGTGACTTCGGTCAGGGTGCGTTCGGCGGCATGTTCCTGCTTCAAGCCCTGCTGCGACAGGCCGACCTTGAGCAACGCGCCCGGGGCCTTGTCGTGGGTCGGATAACGCTGCAACAAGGCCTGGAACTGGTCCAGGGCAAGCTGGTAATTCTGGGTGACGTAATAGCTCTCACCCAGCCAGTACAAGGCATTGGGCGCGTAGACGCCGCCCGGATAATGGCCGAGGAAGGAATGGAAAAGACGTGCGGACTCCGCATAGTCGCCACGCTTGAGCGCATCGAACGCGGCATCGTAGGCGCTGCGTTCATCGGCGCTTTGCGCAAGCTTGCCCGCATCGCCGTACACACTGGGGGCCCGCTCTGCAGGGGCATTGGCAGCGGTTGGCGGAGCGGCCGGAGGTTCCGGATTCAGCCCATCCGATGTGTCGCCGCCCTCGATCCGATTGATCCGACCGTCCAGATCCAGGTACTGGGCGCGCGTGGTGCCCTTGAGCTGCTCCTGCTCATGGCCGAGCTCCTCGATCTGGGCCCGCAGCGAAGTGACTTCCTCCTTGAGCAGGTTCACCTGCCGCAGGAGATCGACGGTCGCCTGGTTGTTGCCCGCCTGCTGCTCCAGCAGACCGACCCGTTCGGCCAGGCTCATGCGCTGGGCGAAGGCCGGTGCGGCGGCCACGAGGGCCGCCGCTGCAACCAGCGATGTCGCAACTGCAATCGACAATTTGCGCATCATGGATTGCCTTTCTTACTTTTCGGTGTAGATGATCTCGACGCGACGGTTCTTGGCCCAGCAGTCCTCGTTGGACGCCGTGCACACCGGGCGCTCTTCACCGTAGCTGACCACGGTCTGCTGGCTGCCCGAACCGCCATTGGCCTGGATCGCCGAGGACACCGAGTTGCCGCGGCGCTCGCCGAGGCCCAGGTTGTACTCGCGGCTGCCGCGTTCGTCGGCGTGGCCTTCCAGGGTCATGCGCGACGTCGGACGGTCACGCAGGTACTTGGCGTGGCAGCCGACCAGGGCCTGGAACTCCGGACGCAGGGCGTCGCGATCCAGGTCGAAGTAGACCACCCGCTGGCGCAGGCAGGCATCACTGTCCAGATCGCCGGGGCCGTACACGCCCGAGGTGGCTGGAGCCGGCTGGGTGACCGGAGCGCTGGCACCGCTGTCGACCGGCGGCGCTTCCTTCACCTTCTTGGAGCAACCAATGGCCGCGGCACACAGCAGTGCGGCAATCAGGACACGTGTGGTGGTATTCATTGTCATTTCCTCGTCTTGGCGGTGCAGATAAAACGGTGGGTGGGAAACGTTGGTGGTACGGAAATACCCGGGTTTGAAGCCGCCGGGCTTGAGGCTGCCAGATTCTAGGCTGGCCGGTCTGCAACTACCGGTTTGAAGCTGGTTGTTTACACAAAACGGATTGAACGGCCGATTCGGGCAAACAACCTGGAAAAATCATCCGGAAAAACCCGAAGCGGGCGGCACATCGCGGAAGAATGTCGGCTGATCAGGACGACTTTCAATGCGGTGTGCGAAATGGCCCCCAGGCCGGTTCACGGACATCGCCATCGGCCAGGACCAGTCGCTGGCGTACCCGGCCGTCGGACGACACGGCATACAACACGCCACGCGTACCTTCCCTGGCAGCATAGATGATCATCGCGCCGTTGGGTGCAAAGCTCGGGGACTCATCCAGCGAACCCGGCGACAGCGTGCTCCATCGCGGCGATCCCAGGCTCGAATCCATTATCGCGATGCGATAGGTATTGCCCGCGCCCTGCGCGGTGGCGATTTTCTTGCCGTCCTTCGACACCGAGGCGCTGGCGTTGTAACTGCCCTGGAACGTCACCCGGCTGGCACTGCCGCCGCTAGCCGAGACCTGGTAGATCTGGGGCCCACCACCGCGGTCCGAAGTGAAATAGATCGAACGCCCGTCCGCGCTCCATTCCGGCTCAGTGTCGATGCCGAAATGGTTGGTGACCTGGGTCAATGCCCGGCTGCCCAGATCCATCACATAGATTTCCGGATTGCCGCTGCGCGACAAGGTCAGCGCCAGCTTGCTGCCATCGGGCGAGAACGATGGCGCACCGTTGATACCGCGGAATTTGGACACCACCTCGCGGCTGCCGGTGCTGATGTTCTGGATGTAGATCGCCGAATTGCCGCTTTCAAAACTGACGTACGCCAGCTTGTTGCCGTCCGGACTCCATGCCGGCGACAACAGCGGTTCAGGCGAGCTGACCACGGTCTGCGGGTTGTAACCGTCCGAATCGGCCACCATCAGCGCATAGCTGGCACTGGGGCCGACGCCCTTGGCGGTAATGTAGGCGATGCGGGTATAGAACGCGCCCGGCACGCCGAGGATCTTCTCGTAGATCGCGTCCGCAATCTGATGGGCGACATCGCGCATGGCGTTGCTGCGCGCGGTCATTGCGAAGCCCAGCAGGCGTTGCTGGGTGGCGACATCGAACAGTTCGTACTCGACCCGGTAACTGCCACTGCCGCCGTCGGTCACCCGCCCCACCACCAGGTAATCCTGGTTGAGCGCGCGCCAGGTCGGGTAGTTGACCTCGCTGCCACGGGTCGGACGTTCGATCAGGTCGGATTCGCGCAGGCTGCGGAATTGCCCGGATCGGTTGAGGTCGGCGGTGATCACCGTGGCGATATCGGTCTGTGGCGCCGTACCGCTGCCCTGGTACGGCATCGGCACCACCGCGATCGGCAGGGCCGATGCGTTGCCGCCCACGATGTCCAACTCCAGCCCGCGTTGCTGGGCAAGCGCGGAGAGCGGGACGATCATCATGAAGACCAGCACCGCGAACAACGCGGCCAGTCTCGGGGTCAATCGGTTCATTGGCAGGTCCTGGCGGAGAGGCTGAAGGTGTAACAGCATCCGTGTGAACGCTTTCTCAAAGCTGAACACGCGGATTGTAGAGGCTTCGGGACCGGTCAGCGGTCGCGCGCCTCGAAATTCAGGGTCAGGGTGCGTGCGAACACCTTTTCAAAACCGGCGTACGGCAATGGCTGCGCCTTGAGCACGGCAGCCTCGATCGAGCGCCGGCCCTGTTCATCGTAGGCGCAAGGAGAGGAAACTTCCGCGCTCATGACCTCGCCACCCGGCAATTGTTTGATCACCAGCCGGCATCGCGTTCCCACCGGCACCGTTTCAGGACGGGTCCATTTCGACAGGATCGCTTCCTGCAGGGCGGCGGCGTAACGCGCCTCCAGCCCGGTATCGGTGCCGTTGTTTCCGGGCGGAGGGCTGGCGCTGGCCGCCCCTGCGGCAGCCGGCGCGGGGCCGGTCTGCGCAATCGCACGTGCATCGGCGATCTGCTTGAGCCTTTGTTCCGCCAGTTCGATTTCGCGCGCGGCGGCGGCGCGCTTGCGCTGGATTTCCGCCAGCTTGCGATCACGCTCCGCGGTTTCCTGCGCCTCCTGGGCGAGCCGGCGCTTGCGCTCCGCTTCCTCCTGACGCTTCTGCTCGGTCAGGTCGACCTGGGCCTGACGGCGCTTTTCTTCCTGCAGCTTCGTGTCATCCGATGGTGTCGGCGTCGGAGTGGCCACGACCTCGTCCTGCTCGGTGGTGTCGGGCTTGGGGATGAAGTCCTGCGGCTTCGACTGCGGCGGCGTCGGCGCATCCTCGGGAACCGGCGCCGGCAACGGCTGCGGGATCGGCGCAACCGGCTCCTCGACCGGCTCCGGCTCGGGTTGCGGCTCCGGCAACGGCTCCGCCGGTTCGGGGCGATCGCTGAGCACCTTGCGCATCGAGGCCGACAGCGCATTGGCGTCGACCAGTTCGGCCTCGACCGGCGCGCCGGCGGCCGACACGGTCACCGCCGTCCGGGTCCACCATAGACCGGCGAACATCAGTGCAAACAGCACCACGTGCAGGGCAATCGCCAGCAGGATGGCCTGCCGGGTATCGGCGCGGGTTTCCCTCACTTGCGCACGGTCTCCGCAGGCTTGGTCAGCAACGACACGCGCGGCACCTTGGCGGCCTGCAGCAGCTCCATCGCATTCAACACGACCTCGTAGTTGGCGGTGCGGTCACCGGCCACGTACACCGGCACATCCGGATTGTTGTGCACGAATGCGGCAACCTTGGCCGACAACTGCTCGGCATCCAGCGCCTCCTGCGGAGCGCCCTGCAAGGTCAGGAAGTAGTTGCCTTCGGCATCCACGGAGACGATCACCGGCTCCTGCTTCTGGGAAATGCTCTTGGCGTTGGAACGGGGCAGCTCGACATCGACGCCCAGATTCATCAACGGTGCGGTGACCATGAAGATGATCAGCAGCACCAGCATGACGTCGATGTAGGGAACGACGTTGATCTCGGCCTGGAGCTTGCGCTTGCGGCGACGACCGTTGGGGGCGGACATGGCGTGTTTCCGGATGGTGGTTACGGGATCGATTCGGGGTAGGTTCGGCGACGGGGCCGATGGATCGCACGGGTACTCGAACGGCCGTGCGGCGCCGGATCACTCCTGCGGAACCTGACGCTCGAGGATCGAGGAAAATTCCTCGGAGAAGGCGTCGTAGCGCACCGCGATCCGCTCGACCTTGGTCGCGAACCGGTTGTAGGCCCACACCGCCGGGATCGCGGCGAACAGGCCCATGGCGGTGGCGATCAGCGCCTCGGAGATGCCCGGCGCGACGCTGGCGATGGTCGCCTCGGTGACGTTGGCCAGGCCCTGGAAGGAAATCATGATTCCCCACACGGTGCCGAACAGGCCGACATACGGCGCGATCGAGCCGACGTTGGCGAGGAATTCCAGATTGCGTTCC
Organism: Lysobacter sp.; assembly: GCA_035515255.1. GTDB lineage: Bacteria > Pseudomonadota > Gammaproteobacteria > Xanthomonadales > Xanthomonadaceae > Novilysobacter. The sequence goes on from DATJBR010000326.1 coordinate 5,570, forward strand.
AGTCCGTCCAGTTCGCGCGCGGTCGCGACCCGCATGCCGCGCTGGGCGGTTTCCAGCTGCATGCGCACGTCGGCGACGCGGCGCTGGCGCGAATACTCGCGGAAGCCGGCCTCGAAGATCGACTCCATGCCGCCGGTATCGCGGTTGCGGCTGGTCGCGCCGGTGTACAGCTTGGTCAGTTCGGTGCCGGACCAGAAGCGCTCCTCGAAGGTCTCCGCCTCGCGCTCGGCGCGGTTCAGCACCTTGGTCTTGCGGAAGATGATCACCCACGAGGCGACCGATGCGAACAGCAGCAGCAGCATCACCAGCTGCACCGGCAGCGAGGCATGCAGGACCAGTTGCAGCAGGTCCAGACCGCCATCGCCCGCCACCGCGGCCGGCAGCACCTGGGCAGCGTTGCCGGCAATGTCCTCGGGCAGGGGTTCAACAACGGTGGCGGCCTGCATCAGGCTCAGCAATGGGGTCATGCCAGGGTCTCCGGTGCCCGTGGTGCGGGGCGAATTGTTTGTGGGAATCAGTTGAAATGCGGTGGATTGTCGGGGTGGTCAGGTGGTGGTCGTCTGCAGCGCGACGAGTTCATCAAGCAACGGTTGCGGGATCGCACGCGGCCGGAAATTTTCCGCATCCAACGCCGCCACGCGCACCGTCGCAGTCAACAGCAGCACGTCGCCGCAACGGACTTCCTGCACGAACACCGCGCTGGCTCGGCGACACTCGTGCAGGACGACACTCACCTCCAGCGCATCGTCCAGTCGCGCCGGCTTGAGGAAATCGACCTGCATCGCCCGCACGGCGAATACCAGACCGTGATCACGCCGCAACAGTTCCTGCCCGTAGCCCTGCTCGCGCATCCACTCACTGCGCGCGCGCTCCAGGAAGGCGACGTACCGGGCGTGGTAGACGACCCCGCCAGCGTCGGTATCTTCCCAGTAAATGCGGATCGGAAGGCTGAACGAAGACATAGCAGGAGGCTCCTGAAGCAAGGACGGGCGGGCGACGCGGATCAGTCCTCGCCGGCCGGTCCCGTCGAGGCAGCGAGCAGTTCGGCGGTCGTGCCGCGCGGTGTCAGGCCGATGTGCCGGTAGGCCTTCGGCGACGCCATCCGGCCGCGGGCGGTGCGGATCAGGTAGCCCTGCTGGATCAGGTAGGGCTCGATCACGTCCTCCAGCGTGCCGCGTTCCTCGCTCAGTGCTGCCGCCAGCGACTCGACGCCGACCGGGCCGCCGTCGAAGGACTGGATGATGGTGCGCAGCAGGCGGCGGTCGAGCTCGTCGAAACCCTCCGGATCGACCTTCAGCATCTCCATCGCCGCATTGGCGGTATCGAGGTCGATGACGCCGCCGGCGCGGACCTGGGCGTAGTCGCGCACCCGGCGCAGCAGGCGGTTGGCGATGCGCGGGGTGCCGCGCGAACGCCGGGCGATCTCGGCCGCGCCTTCCGGTGCGCAGGCGATGCCGAGGATGCTGGCCGAGCGGCGCACGATCCGGGTCAGTTCCTCGGCGCTGTAGAACTCCAGTCGCTGGACGATGCCGAAGCGGTCGCGCAGCGGCGCGGTCAGCAGCCCGGCACGGGTGGTCGCGCCAATCAGGGTGAACGGCGGCAGATCGAGCTTGATCGAGCGCGCGGCCGGACCCTCGCCGATCATGATGTCGAGTTGGTAGTCCTCCATCGCCGGATACAGCACTTCCTCGATCGCCGGCGACAGGCGGTGGATCTCGTCGACGAACAGCACGTCAAACGGCTGCAGGTTGGTCAGCAGCGCGGCCAGGTCGCCCGCCTTCTCGATCACCGGCCCGGACGTCTGCCGCAAGCCGACCCCGAGTTCGTTGGCGATGACGTGGCTCAGCGTGGTCTTGCCGAGCCCCGGCGGGCCGAAGATCAGCACGTGGTCGAGCGCCTCGCCACGGCCCTTGGCGGCCTCGATGTAGATCTTCATCTGCTCGCGGACCGGCACCTGGCCGAGGTATTCGTCCAGCCGCTTGGGCCGGATCGATGCTTCCACCGCGTCGTCTTCAAAGGTCGCGTCAGCCGCGATGATGCGCTCGTCGTTCATCGCGCTATGGTCGCATGGGCCATCGCCCATCGGCAGCCCGGCCATGGCGGACGGGCGGGTTCAGGTGGTGAAACGTGAATCGACGCAGCACGTTCCGGCCAGCATGCTCCGACCTGCACTGCATGATCCGGGCGAGTGTGAGACCGGCCGACCTAGATCTCCACCTGCGCACCCAGCTCCACCAGGCGGTTGCCGGGGATCCGGAAGAAGCTGGTCGCCGGTGCGGCATTGCGGTGCATGAAGGCGAACAGCTTGTCCCGCCACACCGGCATCCCGCGGCGGGCGCTGGCGACCACGGTTTCGTGGCTGGCGAAGTAGGTCGTTTCCATCGGGTCGAAATAGATGCCGCCCTGGTCGCAGCTGCGCATCAACGCCACCGGCACGTCCGGCGTCTCCATGAAACCGAACCGGATCAGCACCTGGTAGAAGTCGTCGCCGATCGCGTTGATCTGCAATCGCTTGTCCGGTGACGCATGTGGCACTTCCAGCGTCTTCACGGTCAGGAAGACATTGCGTTCGTGCAACACCTTGTTGTGCTTGAGGTTGTGCAGCAGCGCCTGCGGCACCATGCCGACCTGTGCGGTCAGGAACACCGCCGTGCCCGGCACCCGCACCGGAGGCGCCAGCATCAGGCCTGGCAGGAAGCTGTCCAGCTGGATGCCCTCCTTGCGGATCTCGGCATTCAGCAGCTCGCGACCACGGCTCCAGGTGCGCAGCATCGTGAACACCGTCAGGCCAAGCACGATCGGGAACCAGGCGCCATCGAAGAACTTGACCCCGTTGGCGACCAGGAAGCCGATGTCGATCACCAGGAACACCACGCACAGCGGCAACACCCACTTGCGCGCCTTCAGCCAGGTCGCCCGGGCCACCAGCGCCAGCAGCAGGGTATCGATCAGCATCGTGCCCGACACCGACACGCCGTAGGCCGATGCCAGCGCGGTGGAGCTGCCGAACGCCAGCACCAGCGAGATCACCGCGATCATCAGGATCCAGTTGATCCACGGGATGTAGATCTGGCCGATCGTGTCGCGCGAGGTGTGCTTGATCGCCATGCGCGGGATGTAGCCCAGCTGGATTGCCTGGCGCGCCACCGAGTACGCGCCGGTGATCACCGCCTGCGAGGCGATTACCGCCGCCGCGGTGGCCAACCCGATCATCGGCATGCGCCCCCACTCGGGCACCGCCAGATAGAACGGATTGCGCACCGCACTGGGATCACCGAGTACCAGCGCACCCTGCCCCAGGTAGTTGAGCATCAACGCCGGCAGCACGAAGTAGTACCAGCCATGACGGATGGGCTTGGCACCGAAATGGCCCATGTCGGCATACAGCGCCTCGCCACCGGTCACCGCCAGCACCACCGCGCCGAGGATGAAGATGCCGCCCCAGCCGTGATCGATGAAGAAGCGCATGCCGTACCAGGGGCTCAGCGCCTTCAGCACTTCCGGACCCTGGACGATGTTGGACAGTCCGATCGCCGCCAGGGCGACGAACCACACCACCATCACCGGACCGAACAACCGCCCCACCTTGTGCGTGCCGAACCGCTGGCTGGCGAACAGCGCCACCAACACCACGATGGTCAACGGCACCACCCAGGCATGCAGTTGAGGCGCGCCGACTTCCAGGCCCTCGATCGCCGACAGCACGGTCATGGCCGGGGTGATCACGCTGTCGCCGAAGAACAGCGATGCACCGAACACCCCCAGGATGCCGACCGCATAGACCGATCGGCCGCCCTTGGGCAGCGTCCGCTGGGCCAGCGCCATCAGCGCCATGATGCCGCCCTCGCCGTCGTTGTCGGCGCGGATGATGATCGACACGTACTTCACCGTGACCACCATCATCAGCGCCCAGAACACCAGCGACAGGATGCCGAGCACGGTGTCGTGGTTGGCCACCAGGCCGTAGTGCGGACTGAAAGCCTCCTTCAGCGTGTAAAGCGGACTGGTACCGATGTCGCCGAACACGACGCCGACCGCGCCCACCACCAGCGCGGCCATGCCGGGTTTGCCGTGGCCGTCGCGCGCGGAGGAGTGGGTCGGGGAGTCGGGCACGGATGAAGGCATTGAAAGCTCGGATCGGAACCGGGAGTGTCCGGCCGTACGTCAGCGAAGGGCGGACTGTAGCGCCTTGCGGATGATGGAGGCAGCATCGTCGTCGGCCGCCGGCGCGGCATCGCGGACCATGCGGGCCGCCTCGGCGGGTTTGTAGCCCAGTTGCTGCAACGCGATCACCGCCTCGCTCTGCGGGTCGCGTGCGACTCCCTCGGGGGCGAACAGCGCCACGCCGTCGCCGACCATGTCGCCGGCGCGGTCGCGCAGTTCCACCACCATGCGCTCGGCGGTCTTCTTGCCGATGCCGGGAATGCGGGTCAAGGCGGTCACGTCGCTGGCCTGGACCGTGCGCGCGAACTCGTCGACGCTGACGCCCGACAGCACGGCCAGCGCGATCTTCGCGCCGATGCCCTTGACCTTCTGCACCTCGCGGAACAGCCGCCGTTCGGAATCGCGCAGGAAACCGTACAGCGACACGCTGTCCTCCTTCTGCGCGTAATGGGTGAACAGCGACACCTCGCGGCCAAGTTCGGGCAGGTCGTAGAAGGTGCTCATCGGCGCCTCCAGTTCATATCCCACGCCATTGACATCCACCACCAGCCACGGCGGCTGCTTGTGGATGACGATTCCCTTGAGTCTGCCGATCATGTGCCGCGTCTCCGTAAATCAGTCACCGCCAATCCGGTGCGGATCGCGGTGGCGCTCATGTGCGCGTGGGTCAGGGCGACCGCCAGTGCATCGGCGGCATCGGCCTGCAGTTTCATCTCCGCCAGGTTCAGCAACAACCGCACCATGTGCTGCACCTGCAACTTGTCGGCCGCGCCGCGCCCGACCAGCGATTGCTTGATGACGCGCGGGGCGTACTCGCTGATCGTCAGTTTGCGCCGCACCACCGTCGCCAGTGCCGCGCCGCGCGCGTGACCGAGCTTCAGCGCCGACATCGCCGACTTGTCCATGAACACGGTCTCGATCGCGACCTGGTGCGGCTGCCAGTCGTCCAGCACCCGCTCCAGGCCTTCGCACAGCAAGCCCAGCCGCGAGGGGAAATCGGGCGCATCGAGCAGCTTCAGCGCCTCGCAATGGACGAACCTGCAACGCCCGTCGGCGGCCACATCGATCACGCCGATGCCGGTCCGTTGCGAACCGGGGTCGATTCCCAGTATCCGGACCACCTTGCCTGGGACCGCCTTGTTTGGGACCACGTTGCCGGTCTGCGTACGCCGTCAGGCGTAGGCACCCTCGCCCAGTTCGGCGTTGGAGTAGACGTTCTGCACGTCGTCCAGATCCTCCAGCCAATCCAGCAGCTTGACCACCTGCTGCGCCACCTCGCCTTCGACGGCGATGTCGTTGTCGGCGCGGTAGGTGACCTCGGCGTGGCCCGGCGCGTGGCCGGCCGCGACCATCGCGTCCTTGACCGCCTCGAACGTCTCCTGGCTGGTGAAGACCTCGATCGCGCCATCTTCCGGATACACGACGACGTCGTCCGCACCCGCCTCGATGGCGGCCTCGGTGATGCCGTCCTCGTCGGCGTTGGCCGCGTAGGTCAGCACGCCGACCTTGTTGAACATGAACGCGACCGAGCCGTCGGTGCCCAGGTTGCCGCCGAACTTGCCGAACGCATGGCGCACATCGGCGACGGTGCGGACCTTGTTGTCGGTCAGGCAATCGACGATCACCGCGACCCCGCCGGGGGCATAGCCCTCGTAACGGATCTCCTCGTAATTGACGCCTTCCAGCTCGCCGGTGGCCTTCTTGACCGCGCGCTCGACCACGTCCTTGGTCATGTTGGCGCCGTAGGCCTTCTCGATCGCGGAGCGCAGACGCGGGTTGCTCGTGGGGTCGCCACCACCGGCCCGGGCCGCGACGGAAATCTCGCGGATGAGCTTGGTGAAGATCTTGCCGCGCTTGGCGTCCGAGGCGTTCTTGCGACCCTCGATCGACGGTCCCCTACCCATGAGAAATGTCCATTAAGTGAGCTGTGACAGCCGGCTACTTTACTCGAACCGGCGGTCTCCGGCGGGAACGCCACCAACAGCCAGCCCGCGCCGAAGCCCGCTGCAAGGCCCGGCCGGCAAGGATTCAAGGCCGATGCAGGAAGCGGCCGTGGGCGAGGAAATGGATCGCCTGGACGGACACGTCCGGCGACAGCAGCATGCCGCTGTGACTGGTCGGCAACACGATGTGGTCGGACTCGCCCGGCAGCCGGGTTTCATCGACCGCGACGGTGCCGTCGTTGCCACCGTGGAAATGGCCGAATACCCGCCCCAGCCCGAGGCCGAGATTGCCGGCCACCACGCCCAGCTGCGCCGGTCCCTGCCACGGCGCACACCCCTCGCGCAGCAGGCTGGCGGCGCGCCCCAGCGAGATGCTGCCCATGCCGAACCGGGCCATTCCGCGGGCCGCCGCGCTGCCGCACAGCGGCGAGCCGAGGCAGACCACCCGATGGACCGGCAATTCGGGGTCCTGCTCCAGCGTCCGCACCGCGATCAATCCGCCCAGACTGTGGGCGAGGATGTCGGCCGGCTCCCGCAACAGGGCCCGCAGCCCCGATACAGCCGCCTCGGGCCCACCGGCGACACCGCTGTAACCGAACAGGACGGGGTGGAAGCCGGCCCGGCGCAACTGCCGGGCATGCCAGCGCATCGACACCCGCGGCATCCACAGCCCGTGCAGCAGCACCACCCGTCGGCCGCCTCCCGTCGTCGAGGCATGCTGCGTGGTCGCGGGGCCCTCCGGGCCGGCATCCACAACGGACATCACGGCGTCTTGAGCTCCCGGCGCAACCAGTCGTCGAGCAGCTGCTTCTCGTACCGCAGCGGATCGTCACTGCGGGTCAGGACCGGGCGCGACAGGTAATCACTGCCGACCAGGTGCCGCTCGCCCCCGGCCAGCACCTGCCCGTCCGCGCCCAGGCGGCGGAATTCCAGCCGGATCCGCGGCGGGTAGATGTCGCGCATGATCCGCACATCGTCGTACCGCGGGCCGAGCCGGGGCTCGTACTCGCCGGCCCGGTCGATGTCGATGAACGTGACCTGCAACCGCTCGCCCGGCGGCAACCGACGCCCGGCGCCGTCGCGCAGGTACTGCGCCAATTGCCGCACCCAGACCCCGTTCAGGGTCTCGACCCGGTCCTGTCCATAAGTGATTTCCCGGAACCCGGCCGGATCCCGCCACGCCACCTGCACGGCTCCCTCCTCGGCCAGTTGGCCGGGGCCGCTGCCGACGAGCGGCGTGGTGGCGCAGCCGGCAAGGACCAGCGACAGCGCAAAAGCCCAGGTCATGGCAATCGGGGATTTCATGGCGGATTCCTTGCAACGGCAGAGCCTGCATTCTGCCTTGATCCGGGTGTCCGGGATGTCCGGACATCCCGCTCCCTCAGGCCGGATCCGGCGACACCGGCCTCAGCCGTTCCGGTGCGCGCGTCGGCGCAGGATGAATTCGTGGTCGCGCACACTGCCGACCGGAAATTCGTAATCGCCGACGTGCTCGAACCCGTGGCGGGCATAGAAGCGCTGCGCACCGAAGTTCCGCGACCACACGCCGATCCACAGCGTGCGGGGGCCATCGCGCTGCAACCAGTCCAGCGCGGCCTGGAACAGCTTCCCGCCCCAGCCACCGTTCTGTGCCTGCTGCAGCAGGTACAGGCGCTTGAGCTCCCCATCCCCGGCGGCCACCTGCGGATGCGGCAGTCCACACGGACCAGCCGCGGCATGGCCGATCGCCAAGCCATCGCGCTCGAGCAGCCAGACCGCGTAACCGGGGTGGGTCAGGATCGTCCGCTGGCGTTCGACCGCATAACTCTCGGCCAAAAAGGCCTTCAGGTCGGCGTCCGGGTACAGGTGCCCAAAGGTTTCGACGAAGGTTTGCGTGGCCAGTTGCGACAGCACCC
>DATJBR010000327.1:0-4223 GCA_035515255.1 Lysobacter sp.
ACGGATCAGCTGCGGGTATTCCCTCAGCAGCAGCTTCCACTCGGCGTCCGAACCGGGAGTCTTGCGGTTGTCGGGCAGTTGCCGCCAGGTGGTCGAGGACTTGTTGATCATCGCCTCCCAGCCGCCCAGCTTGTCCTTCCATTCCGTCAGCGTTTCCGGCGATTGCCGCTGGTCGCGGTAGTCGACGAATTCATACGCGATGCCGAAGCGGTCGAGCCATTTGGTCGCCTTTTTGCAGGTATCGCAGTTTTTCAGTCCGTAAAGCGTGGTGTTCATGGCACTCCAGCAAAATTCCAAGGCGTGGGCGGGCGTTGCCGCGGATGACCTTCGGCGGCAAGGACGCCGCCGAAGAGCCTACACGGACGTACTCGCGGCGTGTCGCCCGGGGCAATGCCCCACGCCACTCGCGGAAGCCTAGTCCGCCAGGCCGCGCAGCAGGTCGTTGATGCTGGTCTTGGAGCGCGTCTTCGCGTCGACCTGCTTGACGATCACCGCGCAATACAGCGAGTGTGAGCCGTCCTTCGCCGGCAGCTGTCCGGACACCACCACGCTGTACGGCGGCACGTAGCCGTAGGAGATCTCCCCGGTCGCGCGGTTGTAGATGCGCGTGCTCTGGCCGATGAACACACCCATGCCGATCACGCTGTGGTGGCCGACGATGACGCCCTCGACCACTTCCGAGCGCGCGCCGATGAAGCAATGATCCTCGATGATCGTCGGCGTCGCCTGCAACGGCTCCAGCACGCCGCCGATACCGGCACCGCCGGACAGGTGGCAGTGCTTGCCGATCTGCGCGCACGAACCCACCGTCGCCCAGGTGTCGATCATGCTGCCCTCGCCCACGTAAGCACCGATGTTGACGAAGCTCGGCATCAGCACCACATCCTTGCCGATGTGCGCGCCACGACGCACGATCGCGCCGGGCACCACGCGTGCACCGAGCTGGCGGAACGCGACCTCGTCGAAGTCGCCGAAGCGCGCCGGAATCTTGTCCCAGAACGGCGCCGGGTAGGCGTCCACGAGCTCCATTTCCTGGGTGCGGAAATACAGCAGCACCGCCTTCTTCAGCCACTCATTGACCTTCCAGCCACCGTTGCCGTCCGGCTCGGCAACGCGGAACTCGCCGTTCTCGATGCCATCGATGACGCGTTCCACGGTCGGCCGGGTCGAGCCTTCGATTTCCTCCGGGGTCAGCGTGCCGCGCCGCTCGAAAGCGCCTTCGATGACGATCTTCAACTCTTCCACGGCAGAAATGCCGGGCTGCACTTTCCTGTCCGCAACCTTCTTTACGGCGGTCTTGGCGGCGGATTTCTTGACTGGACTCACGGGTGTTCTCCTTCAAGGCAGGCGAGCAATTCGGCGCTCAGCGCCTGCCGGCGGTTCTCGTCCAAGGGCTGGTTGCGGCCCTCGGCATCGGTGGCGGTGATCTGGAAGACGTCTTCGGCGCGGGCGCCGAACGTTGCGATGCGCGCGTCGTGCACGCGCAGATGCTGGTTGCGCAGGATCCGCGCGACATCGGCCAGCAGGCCGGGGCGGTCGGTACACACCAGGCTGAGGGTGCTTCGTCCCTGGCCGGCATCGTCAAAACCGATCTTCGGCGGAATACGGAAATGGCGCAGGTGGCGCGGCTGGGTCCGCCTGGCCGGCCGGATGCTTTCCAACGGCCCGTCCAGTGCCTGGGTCAATCGACGCCCGACCTCCTCGGCGACCGGCGCACGTCGCGGGTCGCTCGGGATGACTTCGAACGTATCGAAAATGGTGCCGTCGGGGCCGTCGAGCACCCGCGCGTGCTGGATCTCCAGGCCGCAGCGGTCGAGCACGGCGACGATCGCGGCAAACAGCCCGTCGCGATCCAGCGAGTGCACGAACACTTCCAGCGCCCCGGTATCGGCCGCCACCGAGCGCACCCGTACCTGCGTGTCGCCTTCCGGAAGCCCCCGCAACGACGCCGCCTGCCAGGCAAGCTGGTCGGGCCGGCCACGCTGGAAGCCGATTTCGGGCATGCGCGCGAACAGCGCATCGATCCCGGCATCGTCGATGCCGAAGGCCGTGAGCCGGGTGCGCACGGCCTGGCGCGTCTCGGCGCTGCGTTCGGCCGCCGCCAGCGGGTTCTCCAGCCCGCGCCGCAACGCCAGCCGGGTGGCGGTGTAGAGGTCGGCCATCAGCCGGTCCTTCCACGCATTCCACAGCTTCGGCGAGGTGCCGGCGATATCGGCGCAGGTCAGCAGGTACAGATGGTCGAGCCGTTCGCGGTCGCCCACCATGGTGGCGAAGCGATGGATCACCTCGGGATCGGCGATGTCCTGCTTCTGCGCGGTGATCGACATCAGCAGGTGCTTCCGCACCAGCCATTCCACCAGCGCGGTATCCGCTTCGCCCAACCCGATCGTGCTGCAGAAGACCCGCGCGTCGTCGCCACCCAGCTCGGAATGGTCGCCACCGCGGCCCTTGGCGATGTCGTGGAACAGGCCGGCCAGCAGCAGCAGTTCGGGCTTGCGCAGCCGCGGCCAGACTTCGTGGGCCAGCGCGAAGCGCTCGCTCGGGCCGCCGGAAGCAAACGACGCCAGGTTCTTGAGTACCGCCAGGGTGTGCTGGTCGACCGTGTAGACATGGAACAGGTCGAACTGCATCCGCCCGGAGACCCTGAGGAATGCCGGGATCCAGCGCCCAAGCACGCCCAGCCGGGCCATCCGCGTCAGCGTGCGCACCGGTTGCGACCCGCGCAGCAACGCCATGAACTGCTGCCGCAGCGCTGGTTCGGCGTGGGCGAAATCCGGCAGCATCGGCAACGCCTCGGCCAGCGCACGTGCGGTGTGTGAATGCAGGCCGCTCAGTTCGCCGCGCGCCGCCCAGCTCGAGAACAGCGCGAAGATCTGCCCCGGTGTCTGCGGCCAGTCCGCCTCGCGCGCGGCCAGATAGCCACGACGCAGCTCGAACAACGCATCCAGCGGCTCCGGTTCCGCCTCCCCTTCCAGTTGCTCCTCGAAACGCTGCAGCAGGCGATCGCCGATCCGCAACACCAGCGAGGCGCTGCGGTAGAACTCCTGCATCATCTGCTCGACCGCCAGGGTGCCGCCGGCATCCTCGAACCCCAGCCGCGTCGCCAGCAGCTTCTGGTAATCGAACCGCAACCGTTCCTCACGCTTTCCCGCCACCAGATGCAGGCCGTAACGCAGCCTGGCCAGGGTGCGACGCGCGCGCTCCAGCGTGGCGACCTCGTCGGCACCCAGCTGGCCGAACGCCACCAGCGATTCCATGTCGGCGGTGCCGATGATGCGCAGCGCCATCCAGCTCAGTGTCTGCACGTCGCGCAGGCCGCCGGGGCCTTCCTTCAGGTTCGGCTCCAGGTTGTCGGCGGTGTCGTCGAAGCGCGCGTGCCGCTCACGCAATTCCGCGCGTTTGGCCTCGAAAAACGGCTGCGGCGGCCAGACCAGCCGCGGCGACACCGCCACCTGCAACTCGCGGCGCTCGTGCTCGTTGGCGGCCAGCGGGCGTGCTTCCAGCATCGCCGTCAGTACCGTGATGTCCTCGATCGAGGCTTCCGTGCACTGCGCCAGCGAACGCACGGCATGGCCGACCGGCAAACCGGAATCCCACAGCAACGTGAAAAAGCGCGCCAGCGCATCGGCGTGCTGCTGCGAGACGGCCGGCTCGGCCAATACCAGCAGGTCGATATCCGACTGCGGATACAGCTCGCCGCGACCGTAGCCGCCGACGGCAAACAGCGCGAGCCCGGCATCGGAAGGACTGCAGCGCAGCCACGCCGCCTGGACCAGCGCATCGACCGCCGCCGCGCGTTCGGCCAGCAGGCGGTCGATGCCGGCATCGGTCTCGACACCGGTGTCGAAACGGCTGGCAAACGCCATATCGGTCGCTGCCAGGCCCTCACGTGCCCGCACTGCCCAGGCGGCGTCCTGTTGTTGCAGGGTCGGCGTGTCCTGCGGCACCGCAGATGGCTCCGCGCCCCGGACCCCGGCCGGATCGGCGACAGGGTCGGGCCCGGTCATAGGTCGTTGTCGTCGCCCGGCACGCGGGTCAGGATCTCGACCCCACCCTCGGTCACCAGCACGGTGTGCTCCCACTGCGCGGACAGCGAGCGGTCCTTGGTCACCACCGTCCAGCCATCGGGCAGCACGCGGGTGTGGCGCTTGCCGGTGTTGATCATCGGTTCGATGGTGAAGGTCATGCCGGCCTTCAGCACCAGCCCCTCCCCGGCGTTGCCG
>DATJBR010000328.1:0-2095 GCA_035515255.1 Lysobacter sp.
AGTGGCAGCCAGCGAGCCATCGCCAACGCCCACCATCGGCGAGCAACGCGAAGCCGTGCTGTTCTGGCCGCAGGCGCAGCGGGAGGCGGAGTTCCGGCAGATGGATCGGCGCTTCCCCAGCGACCGCGTCGAGCGCGGCACGGATGTCCGCGAATTGGCGGATGGCCTGCCGCTGACGTTGGGGGAGGCGGGCGATCCATCATGGCTCGACAACTACATGGATCAGCACCACATCGCCGGCGTGATGGTGCTGCAGGACGGTCGTGTCCGCATGCAGCGCTACGCATTGGACTTCGGGCCGGAGCAGCACTGGGAGTCGTTCTCGGTTGCCAAGTCGGTCACGTCCGCCTTGCTCGGCATCGCGCTGCAGCAGGGACATATCGCCAGCCTGGACGATGCGCTGGTCACCTACATTCCGGAGTTGCGCGACAGCGCGTACGCCGATGTCACGGTGCAGCAGTTGCTGACGATGACTTCGGGTGTGCGTTGGAACGAGGACTACGCCGATGAGCAGTCGGACGTGGCGCAGATGTATCGCGGTGCCTGCATCGATGGCCGCGCGCACGTGCTGTCGTACCTGATGAAACTGCCGCGGCAATGGCCGGCCGGCACGCACTGGAACTACAACACCGCCGAGACCGACCTGCTCGGCATCGTGGTGGAGCGCGCCACGCGCCGTTCGCTGGCCACCTACCTGTCAGACACGATCTGGAAGCCGTACGGCATGGCGGCCGATGCGACCTGGATCAGGGACGAGTGCGATGGCAGCGACACCGGCGGCAGCGGTCTGTCGGCGACGCTGGGCGACTATGCGCGGCTGGGGCAGTTCATGCTCGACGGCGGCCGCATCGCGGGTGAGCCGGTGATCGCCGAGGCCTGGCTACAGGGCGCGGTCAGCGAGCAGGAAAGCATGAACGCGCCCGAGCGTGGCTACGGGTATCTGTGGTGGACCGATACCGATGGCAGCTACGCCGCGGTCGGCATCTTCGGCCAGATGGTCTACGTCGATCCCGCGCGCCGGCTGGTCATCGCCCAGGTGGCGGCGTGGCCAAAGGCGACATCGAACGAACTGGTCGCCGCGCGGCGCGGGTTCGTGGCGGCGGTCAAGCGTGCGGTGGATGCAGAGCGGAGGCCGTCGATTCATTGAATCGGTGACGGTCACCAGCTGAAGCGAACGCGAATCCTTGCCGCACTAACCCCGACCGCCCGCGGCAGCCTGTCGACCGTCGGCACGCGGGCTTGGAGGGCGCGGCGGTTTGCCTGCGTCCCTCGCGGCGCTTGCCTAACGGCTGGCGTTTCGGGCGGTCCGCTCTACCTGCGCCATCGCGTCGTCGATGGCGCGGCGGGTGCAGACGGGAGTACTCGGCGTGCCATCCGGAAACAGCTCGCTCAGCTCACCGCATATCCGGGCGGCCGCGGCTTCGACGCGTCCCTTCAGCGTGTAGAGGTCAGCGGTTCGCGTGAGGTCGAGATCACCGTAATCGACCATCGCGCTCTTTTGTGCGATCTCCAGTTTCTTTGGAATCGCCGAGTTGCGGTCGCGCGTGGTCTGGTAGGTGATGCGCGGCGCCAGGACCGTGATCGTATTGAGATCCGCCGGTTCCTGGGCAATGGCAGAGCCAGCGGCCGAAATCCCAATCAACAACCCGGCAAAACCGGCTCCAGTGGCAAAAATCCTGCTGGCCATGGTGATTCTCCTCGAGAGATGTCACGACCCATTCAGAGATGAACGGGCGTTGCCACGCTTCGGTCTAATGGGACCGTAGCGCTGATAGGTAATACGCACTGAGCCGAAGAAAGTGGCCACGCCGGAGGACCACCGGTCGAGGATGCCGGGGTGCCGGCAACGCCGAGTCACCGGGGCTGGACGGGACCTCCACCATCGAGACGCAGCAGCTCGGCGGGGACCCGGTTGCGAGGCGGATGCATGCCTCAGTGAGCAACGGGGATGCGTCCGTCACCCAATCTTGATCGGCACGTAACCCCGATGCGCGCAGGGTGTCTCCCCCGCCCGCATGCGGGCAGCGACAGGAGAGCGAGATGGCCTACATCGATGGTTTCGTGCTGGCCGTACCCACGGCGAACAAGCAGGCCT
>DATJBR010000329.1:0-6276 GCA_035515255.1 Lysobacter sp.
CATCATACAGCGCTTTGCGGAGACGTCAACCACTTGCTTCGTCCCAACTTGCCGCTGCAACTTGCTGCGATTCCGCTGCAGCGAGCCGACCATCTTAGCGGGTTTTTCGACAACGTCAACACCCGATGCCGATCCGTCCCAACCACCCCGCCGAACTTCCTGCCGACCGTCCAACCGGGCCGCGCATTGTGCACACCTTCCTCGTATCTGGGAAGGGGGCAGAGCAAAATATTTTCCGGTCCGCCTGTTTCCTGCTTACTGAGCGTCAGGCGATTACCAACCGCACGCGGGCAAAGGTCCGCTTGCCGACCGCCAGCACACCTTCGAAACCCGGCGTGAACACGTGCCGGGCATCCTCCATCACTTCGCCATCGATACGCACGGCCCGCTCCTTGAGCTTGCGATTGGCTTCCGAGTTGCTGGCGGTCAGCCCCACCGCAGTCAGCAATGCCGCTATGCGGATGCCTTCACCGGGCACTGCGACGTCACGCAATGGCAACTGGGCGGTGTCGCCCTGTCCTCGTACAGCGGCGTTCCAACCGGCAACCGCCTGCTCGGCAGCTGCGGCATCATGGAAACGTTGTGCCAGTTCGCGCGCCAACCGCAACTTGAGGTCACGCGGGTTGAGCTGGCCGGCGCCGATCTGTTGCCGCAGTACGGCCACTTCCGCGATCGATATCTCGAAGCTCAGCAACTCGATCCAGCGCCACATCAGTACGTCGTCGATCTTCATCGTCTTGGTGACGATGTCGATCGCGGGTTCATTGATACCGATGTAGTTGCCGAGCGACTTGCTCATCTTCTGCACCCCGTCCAGGCCTTCCAGCAGCGGCATCGTCAACACGACCTGGGGCGACTGGCCGTGATGCTCCTGCAGACCGCGACCCATCAGCAGGTTGAACTTCTGGTCGGTGCCGCCGAGCTCGACATCGCATTCCAGCGCAACCGAGTCGTAGCCCTGCACCAGCGGATACAGGAACTCGTGGATCGCGATCGACTGCTGCGCCGCGTAGCGCTTGGCGAAGTCGTCGCGCTCCAGCATCCGGGCGACGGTGTGCTGTCCGGCCAGGCGGATCATGTCCGCGGCGGTCATCTTGCCGAACCACTCGGAGTTGAAACGCACTTCGGTGCGCTCGCGATCCAGCACCTTGAATACCTGGTCGGCGTAAGTCTCGGCATTGGCGAGCACGTCTTCGCGGGTCAACGGCTTGCGGGTGACGTTCTTGCCGCTGGGGTCGCCGATCATTCCGGTGAAGTCGCCGATCAGGAAGATCACCTGGTGACCGAGGTCCTGGAACTGACGCAGCTTGTTCAGCAGGACGGTGTGGCCGATGTGCAGGTCCGGCGCGGTGGGGTCGAAGCCGGCCTTGATCCGCAACGGCCTGCCGAGCTGGAGCCGGGCGATCAGTTCGTCACGTTTGAGTATCTCGTCGGCGCCCCGACCGATCAGTTCGAGGGCGGTTTCAATGGACGGGGAAATCTTGGCAGGCACGTTGGGTGGACTCATTGATGGCGGGGCGGTGACCGCTTCGTGATCACCGTCATGGATTGGGAATGGAGACGCTTCGCCGCAAAAACCCTATTCAGGTCAAGGGTTTGACGCACACAGCTCACGTGCTTATCGTAACGCCGCCACGCCACCTTCACATCCTGCGCGCGGGAGACCCTTTGATGACAGCACCTGATTCCGGTCCAAGCCGGCGCAAACGCCTGAAAGACCTGCGCGAAGCCGCTCTGCACCGACCGGTGCTGGCACGTCACCTCTCCGATGGATTCAACGGCCGCTGGTCCCGGCGGCAATGGGTGCAGGCGAGCCTGTTCGCCACGATCGCGGTACTGGTCGCCGCCATCGTGCCGGGTTTTGGCGATCTGCAGGCCGGCTCCACGCACGCGCCGCGCCACTCGATGGCATTGCCGTTGCCGCCGATCACGCTGAAGCCGGCTCACGCGCACCCGGACAACCACTGGCAGCTGGTGCGCGTGCAAAGCGGGCAGACCCTGGGCGCGGTGTTCCAGCAACTCGGCATTCCGGCCAGCACGATGCACCGCATCCTCGAGCAGCCGGGTGCGAAGCCGGCGTTGACCCGGTTGAGCACCGGTGCGGAACTGGCGTTCGATCTTGTCGATGGCACGTTGCGCCGCTTCCGCTATGAGCGCGATGCCGGCCATCAGGTGGAACTGAGCCTGCGTGGCGACGCGATCGAGCAACGGGTGATCGAGCGCCCGACCGAGCTCCGCAGCATCGTGAGCAGCGGCGAGATCAGCAGCTCGCTGTATGCCGCCGCCCGCAAGGCGGGCCTGTCGCCGTCCGCGATCGCGACGATGACCGACGAGATCTTCAAGTACGACATCGATTTCAGCGGTGCGCAGAAGGGCGACCGCTTCAGCGTGGTCTACGACCAGGTATGGCGTGAGGGCGAGCGCGTCGGCACCGGCGAGATCCGCGCGGCCACGTTCACCACCGGCGGCAAGACCTATGCGGGTTTCCGTTTCGAGCACGAGGGCAAGGTCGGTTATTACACCGCCGAAGGCCGACCGCTGAAGAAATCCTTCATCCGCATGCCGATTCCGTATGCGCGCATCACCTCGGGATTCAGTGGTGCCCGCAAGCACCCGATCCTGGGCCGCACCCGCGCCCACCAAGGCGTCGATTACGGCGCGGGCTCGGGCACGCCGATCATGGCCGCAGGCGACGCGCGCGTGCAGTTCGTCGGCTGGAAGGGCGGCTACGGGCGCACCATGATCCTCGACCACGGCCGCGGCTACACCACGCTGTACGCGCACATGTCCCGCTTCGGCAAGTACACCGCCGGCCAGCGCGTCAAGCAGGGCACGGTGATCGGTTACGTCGGCAGCTCCGGACTGGCCACCGGGCCACACCTGCACTACGAATTCCGGATCAACGGCGTGCACCGCAATCCGCTCAACGTGACGATGCCGCCGCCCGAGCCGTTGAAGGGTGCGGCGCTGGTCGCGTTCCGCGCGCAGACCGCACCGGCGATGGCGCGCATCCAGGAAGTCGAGAACCTGCTGAAGAACAATGCGCAGGTGGCCAAGGTTGCACCGACGACAAAGCCGGAACCATCGGCCGGCACGGACAAGCAAGCCTGACTTCGAGTGGACCTCCTTCGAGCGGAACTCCCATGACATCCGACAACGCGGGCCCGGCGGATCAGCATCCGACCGGGCCCGCTGGTTTGCAGCCCCGGCTTTCCGCATTAAACGGCGATCTGTTCGTCGGCCTGATTTCAGGCACCAGCGCCGACGGCATCGATGCGGCACTGGTGCGCTTCAATGACGAGCATGACTGCTCGCTGCTGCTGGGCCGCACCTATCCCTGGGACACCGCGCTGCGCGCACGCCTGATCGAACTGGGCCAGGGTGCGGCGGCGCAGTCGATCGAGGAGCTGGGCACGCTGGACGTGCGGATCGCCGAGGCCTTCGCCGGCGCCGCCCTGCAGTTGATCGAAGAGGGCGGCGTGGCCGCGCCGCAGGTGCGCGCGATCGGCTCGCACGGACAGACCGTGCGTCATCGGCCACGGGGCGCGGACTTTGATGGCCGCCATCCGTTCACCTGGCAACTGGGCGACGGCAACCTGATCGCCGAACGCACCGGCATCGCAACCGTGGCCGATTTCCGCCGCCGCGACATGGCGGCCGGTGGCCAGGGCGCGCCGCTGCTGCCGGCCCTGCACGCCGCGATGCTGCGCTCGGAACACGAAGACCGCGCGGTACTCAACCTGGGCGGCATCGCCAATTTCACCCTGCTTCCTGCCAGTACCGGTGCGGATACCGGCAACCGGGTGCACGGCTTCGACACCGGCCCGGCGAACGCACTGATGGACGCATGGTGCGAACGCGTGCTGGGCCAGCCGTACGACGCCGATGGCGCGTTCGCGGCCAGCGGCCGGGTCGATGCGGCCCTGCTCGCGCGGCTGCAGTCGGAACCGTGGTTCGCGTTGCCGCCGCCCAAGAGCACCGGTCGCGAGCAGTTCCACCTGCCCTGGCTGCAGGAGCGGCTGGACGGCACGGAACGGCCGGAAGATGTGCAGGCCACGTTGATGGAGCTGACCGCGACCACCGTCGCCGACACGCTGCTGGCGCTGCAGCCGGCAACGCGGCGCGTGCTGGTCTGTGGCGGTGGCGTGCACAACGCGCGGTTGCTGCAACGCATCGGCGCGCACCTGCCCGGCATGGCGATCGAGTCCACCGCCACACACGGCATGGACCCCGATTTTGTCGAGGCGATCGGGTTTGCCTGGCTGGCGCGGCAGACCCTGGCCGGATTGCCCGGCAACCTGCCCAGCGTCACCGGCGCCCGCGGGCCGCGGGTGCTGGGTGTGGTCTATCCGGCGGGCTGAGCGGCTTTACGGCGATTTCGACGGTGCTTCTTCAACCGGTGCCTCGACCCGCTGAATGTCAGTAATGCCGATCCGCAGAAGGCGCGTCATCCGTTCGCCCGGCACCCTCCGCGGTGGCGCCGGCATCCGATGCACCCACCCGACCGATCAACGAAAACCCGGGATCGCTGTCGATCTGTTCCAGCGCCGCGATGGCCGCCTGCAGGGCGACCGCATCGGTATCGTCCAGGCGCGCGGCGACTTCCACTTCACACGCGAACAATCCGTGCTCCAACAGGTGGATCATCGCCTCCTGCTGGCCCCAGCCCTTCGCGCCCGCCAGTCGACGTACGCGCTCAAGCAGCACCGCGTCCATGTCCAGCAATACGGTCTCGTTCATGATTCTCCCTCCGTGTGCGAGACACCCACATCATCGCCCAGATTGACGCGCGGACGCAGCCACAGGAACAGCGCCACCGCCGGGATGATCAGCACCGTGGTGAGCAGGAAATACGGCGCGTAGCCTACCGCTTCGACAATGCGGCCGGAATAGAACCCCAGTACCTTGCCAGGCAGGGTGATGAGGGACGAAAACAGCGCGTACTGGGTCGCGGTGTAGCGCTGGTTGACCAGTGCCGACAGATAGGCGACCGCCGCAGTGCCGAGGAAGCCCTGCGCGAGGTTTTCGCCCGAAATCACCAGGGTCAGCATGCCGACATCGCCGTTGGCGCCGATCAGCAACAGATACAGCAGGTTGCTCACAGCTCCCAGCACGATCGCGACCAACAACGTCCAGGCGACGCCCCAGCGCGCGACAGCGAGGCCACCGACAAACGCGCCGCCGATGCCGACCCAGATGCCGTAGACCTTGGACACCGCGGCGATCTCGGTCTTGCTGAAGCCCTGATCGAGGTAGAACGGCCCGATGATGCCGCCCACCAGGGCCTGGTCGGATATCTTGAACAGCAGGATGAAGGCTAGGATCGTCAGGCCCACGCGGCCACCGAAACGGCGGAAAAAATCGGCGAACGGCTCGACCACGCCTTCGCGCATCGCCGCCGCCCAGTTCTGCGCGCGCAGGCGGATCACGGACGGCTCGCGCGCCAGCAGGTTGGCCACGATCGGGATCAGCATCACCGCCGCCATCGCCCGGTACACGTCCGGCCACGCGGCGTGGTCGGCCAGCACCAGCGCCAGCGCGCCGGTCACGATCAACGCGATCCGGTAACCCAGCGAGTAGGTCGCCACCAGCGCGCCCTGCGCTGAGGCGGGTGCAATCTCGATGCGGTAGGCATCGACCGCGATGTCCAGCGTCGCACCGGCCAGCGCGACCAGCACGGTCAGGCCCACGAACAGCCCGAGCCGGTCCGGACTCACGCCGGCCATCGCGATCAAGCCGCCCATCACCAGCAACTGGGTCAGCAGCAGCCAGCCGCGGCGCTGACCGAGCCGGCCAAACAGCGGCAGCCGCCAGCGGTCCACCAGCGGCGCCCACAGGAACTTGAACGAGTACGCCATGCCGGCGCTGGCGATCATGGTGATGTCGGACAGTTCCAGGCCGTCCTCCCGCAGCCAGTACGCGAGGGTGCCGGCGACCAGCAGGAACGGCAGGCCGGAGGCGAAGCCGAAGAAGAACATCGTCCAGGCCGAGGGCTCGGCGAACGCCTTCCAGGCCGAGGGCTTGCGCGGCGCGACCGCGGTGCTCATCCGGCCGGGCTTTCCGCGTAGTCCACGGTAAACGGCGCATGGTCGGAAAACCGCGGCTCACGCGCGATCGAACAACTCCGCACCCGCTTGGCCAGCGCCGGGGTCAGCAGCTGGTAATCGATCCGCCAACCCACGTTGTTGGCATACGCCGCGCCGCGGTTGCTCCACCACGTGTAGTCCTCGCCGTCGGCATGCAGCGCGCGGTAGGCATCGACCCAGCCATGACCGT
>DATJBR010000330.1:0-2065 GCA_035515255.1 Lysobacter sp.
GCAGGCCGAGGCTGCTGTACGCACCCTGCTCAGCTGGGCCGGCGACGACCCGACCCGCGAAGGCCTGCTGGACACGCCCAAGCGCGTTGCCAAGGCTTACGCCGACTGGTTCAGCGGCTATGCGATGGACCCCGACGAGTACCTGGCGCGCACCTTCGAGGAGGTCGCCGGCTACGACGAACTGATCGTTCTGCGCGATATCCGCTTCGAGAGCCATTGCGAACACCACATGGCGCCGATCATCGGTCGCGCCCACGTGGGCTACCTGCCCGACGGAAAGGTGGTCGGCATCAGCAAGCTGGCGCGGGTGGTGGATGCGTATGCGCGTCGCCTGCAGGTGCAGGAAAAAATGACCGCGCAGATCGCCGACTGCATCCAGCGCGTGCTGAACCCGCGCGGTGTCGGCGTGGTGATCGAGGCCACCCACGGCTGCATGACCACCCGCGGCGTGCACAAGCGTGGCGTCAGCATGATCACCTCCAAGATGCTGGGCGGTTTCCGCGACGACGCGCGCACGCGCTCGGAGTTCCTGCAGTTCATCGGCAGCGAACCGCGCCGCTGAGGCTGGCGGGCGAGGGCGTCCCTCAGGGGCGCTCCCTCGCGGGCGCTGGCCCGCGTCATAACCTGCCGGACACAGCCCGGTTTGTATCTTCGGGCGATGCCCACCTCCACCGCTTTGCCGTTTTCGCCGCATGCCAGCTCGCCCCCCGGCACGCTGGCGGCCCGCTACCGCGAGGTCCGCCAGCGCAGCTTGGCGCTGGCCGCGCCGTTGTCGGCCGAGGATGCGATGGTGCAGTCGATGGAGGACGCCAGCCCCACCAAGTGGCACCTGGCGCACACGACCTGGTTTTTCGAGCGCTTCGTGCTCGGCGCGCAGGCGGCCTATCGGCCGGTGAATGACGCCTGGGATTACCTGTTCAACAGTTACTACCAGAGCCTGGGCCCGATGCACGCGCGCAGC
Organism: Lysobacter sp.; assembly: GCA_035515255.1. Lineage (GTDB taxonomy): Bacteria > Pseudomonadota > Gammaproteobacteria > Xanthomonadales > Xanthomonadaceae > Novilysobacter. The sequence continues at coordinate 962 of DATJBR010000330.1, forward strand.
CGGCGCGGGATGCTGTCGCGACCGACGCTGGCGCAGGTGATCGACTACCGCGCGCAGGTGGACGCGCATATGCAGCACGGCCTCGAGCAGGATGGCTTCGATGCGGACCCGGCATTGCGACAGCGCATCGAACTCGGCCTCAACCACGAGCAGCAGCATCAGGAACTGCTGCTGACCGACATCAAGCACGCGTTCTGGTGCAATCCGCTCAAGCCCGCCTACCGCGACGACCTGCGCCCGTCGTCCGGCAACGCCGGTGCGCTGGAGTGGATCGGCCACGACGAAACGATCGTCGAGATCGGCGCGGCGGCGTGGCCGTCGGCCAGCGACACGTTCGCGTTCGACAATGAATCCCCGCGACATCGCGTGCTGTTGCCGGCGCACGCACTGGCGAGCCGGCCGGTCAGCAACGCGGAGTACCGCGCCTTCATCGACGACGGCGGCTACCGCGCGCCGGGGCTGTGGCTCAGCGACGGCTGGGCGCGGATCCAGCAGGACGGCTGGACGCGGCCGATGTACTGGGACGACGACCTGGCGCGGGAGTTCACCCTGGGCGGCATGCGCGCGATCGACCCGCAGGCGCCGGTCTGCCATCTGAGCTATTTCGAGGCCGAGGCGTTCGCGCGCTGGGCCGGTGCGCGCCTGCCGACGGAAGTGGAGTGGGAGCACGCGGCGGCGCAGGTGCCGGTGACCGGAAATTTCGTAGAGGACGATATGTTGCACCCGACCTCGCCATGTACAACCGCCCCCTGCAGGAGCGATTTCCCCCAAGGGGACTTCCGTGGGGGCGCAAGTCGCGATCGCACGATGCAATCGGACATCACTGAATTCGCGACTCACGTCGCTCCTACACCGGAGCCCGCCGCAACCCCGCCGGCCCATCCTCACCAGATGTTTGGCGATGTCTGGGAGTGGACGTCCAGCGCCTACAGCGCGTACCCCGGCTTTCGCGAAATGCCCGGTGCGCTGGGCGAGTACAACGGCAAGTTCATGTGCGGCCAACAGGTGCTGCGCGGCGGCAGTTGCGTCAGCCCGCGCGACCACCTGCGTGCGAGCTACCGCAACTTCTTCCATGCACCCGACCGCTGGCAGTTCACCGGCCTG
>DATJBR010000331.1:0-2142 GCA_035515255.1 Lysobacter sp.
CGAACGCGCCGACATTGAACAGCAGCGACCAGAACACGCCGTGGGTCAGCGGATCCCAGCCGACCACCCCGAACAGCTGCTCGGATCGCAGCCAGGCGATGCCGAACGGGCCGGCGTCCACCCAGTCCCACGCGATCCAGCCGTCATGCGCGAGGGTGGGCAGCAACAGGGTGTAGACCCACAGCACGGCACCGGCGGCGACGCCGGCGACGGCGCCCGCGCGGCTGGCCCCGCGCCAGTACAGGCCGCCGATCAGTGCCGGTGCGAACTGCGCGACCGCGGCGAACGCAAGCAGGCCGTGCTCGGAAAGACTGTCGCCGCCCGACCCGCGCGCGTACCCGTAGGCCATCAGGGCCAGCGCGAGGATGGTCGCCCGGCGCACCCACAACACCCGCCGTTCGATCCCCGGACCGCTCCGGCGCAGCGCGCCGGTGCGCAGCAGCGCCGGCACGATGAGGTCGTTGCTGACCATCGTCGCCAGCGCCACGCTGGTCACGATCACCATGCCGGTGGCTGCCGAGAAGCCACCGATGTAGACCATCAGCGCCAGCGTGCTCTGATCCAGCGCCAACGGCAGGGCGAGCACGTAGGTGTCCGGCGAGATCCCGCTGTCGCCCAGCACCGCCTGGCCGGCCAGTGTGATGGGTATCACCAGCACGCTGATGATCACCAGGTAGCCGCCGAAGAACCAGCGCGCGGTGCGCACGTCGCCGACGTTCTGGCACTCGACCACGGCCACGTGGAACTGCCGCGGCAGGCAGATCAGCGCGGTGAACGCGAGCAGCGTCTGGGCGACGAAACCGGCCGGCACGCCGGGCCGGGTGATCTCCCCGGCGGCCTGCACGACGCGCTCGCCGATCCCGCCCACGCCGGGCAGGTGCATCAGCGCGAAGATGCCGATGGCGATGAAGGCGACCAGCTTGACCAGCGACTCCAGCGCGATCGCCAGCACCATGCCGTGGTGGTGCTCGGTGGCATCGATCTGGCGGGTGCCGAACAGGATCGAGAACACCGCCAGCAACAGCGCGGTGTACAGCGCCGGGTCGGCGAACAGGCTGGGATTGGCCGGTACCCCGGCGAGGACCTGGATGCTGTCGGCGACGGCCTTGAACTGCAGCGCCACGTAAGGAATCGCGGCGATCAGCGCCAGCAGTGAGACCAGCGCCGCCAGCCCCGGTGCGCGGCCGTAGCGCGAGGACAGGAAGTCGGCGATCGAGGTGATCCGCTGCTCGTCGGAAATCAGCACCAGTCGTTCCAGGATCCGCCAGCCGAACAGCAACAGCAGCAGCGGGCCGAGGTAGATCGGCAGGAATCCCAGCCCGGTGCGCGCAGCGGAACCGACCGCGCCGTAGAACGTCCACGACGAGCAGTACACCGCCAAGGCGAGCGAATACACCGCCGGCCGCACCCACGGATGGGTCGGCATGGCCTCCCTGCGGTCGCCGTAATACGCGACCAGGAACAGCGTGCCGACATAGCCGACCGACACCAGCAGCAGGACCCAGCCTGGAATCACCCGTGCGCGCCTCCGTCGTCAGTCGAACGCCGAGTGTAGGACGAGGCGATGCCGGGCAGGCCTCACTGCGCCGAAGGTCGAACGGTGTCGAGCAACCGGCGCGCCACCGTTTCGGCCTGGGCGCGCAATTCCGGCACCGCCAGGCTCTCCCACAGGCGGCCGATGCGCAGGCTGCCGAGTGCGAACAGGCCGGGCTGCACCGTGCCGTCGGCAGTGATCACCTCGCCGTCGCCCGCAGTATCGATACCGATGCCATGCGGGCCGGGCACGGCCGTCCCGGTCGCCAGCAGATCCTGCACCAATGGGTTGCGCATCGAGGCGGCCAGCGTCTCCACCCCGGTGGCGTTGATGACGCGGTCCACGTCCAGTCGCAACGTGCCGCCGTCGGCAAGCGCCGCTTCCAGATGGATACGTTCACCGGCCGGTGTTGCCGCCTGCAGCCGCCCGCGATGGAGTTGCAATTGCCCGCTGGCGAGCAGTGCGCCGACCGCCGCGTGCACATCCGGCGCGACCCGGTGCCGATGCACGTCCCACTGGCGCACCACATGACGCAGGAAGCGACGCTGGTCGTCGACCGACAGGCTCTGCCACAAGGCCTGCACGTGCGGCCGGATGCGGTCGATCAC
>DATJBR010000332.1:0-1627 GCA_035515255.1 Lysobacter sp.
GCCGTCGTGACTTCAGCTGCCGCTGCCGGCCTTGCGGTCGGCATCCAGCTTGTCCAGCGCCGCACGCAGGGCCTTGGGTGGCACATAGCCACCCAACTGGGTGCCGTCCTCGGCGAGGATCATCGGGGTGCCGGTCAGGCCCGCGCGTTGGCCGACGTTGTACTGCATGGTCACGGTGTTCTTGCAGCTCTTGCTGGCGACCTGGCCGTTGGTCTTGGCCTGGGTCAGCGCCGCCTTGCGGTCGGGCGCGCACCACACCGAGACCATCTTGTTGAAGTCTTCGCTGCCGATGCCCATCCGCGGGAACGCGAGGTATTCCACCGCGATGCCCTGTGCGTTGTATTCCTTGATCTCGCTGTGCATCTTGCGGCAGTAGCCGCACTCCACGTCGGTGAAGACGGTGACGGTGTGGGTGGGGTTGGGCGGCGCGAACACGATCCGCTCGCTGGCCGGAATGGTGGCCAGCAGCTTGATGCGCATCTTGCCCAGCGCGCCTTCGCTGAGATTCTTCTGGGTCCGGGTGTCCAGCAGCGCGCCGCCGGCACCGGCCAGGAACAGGTAACGGCCATCGTCGCTGACGTAGATCACCTGCCCGCCGACGATCGCCTCGCGGAAGCCCGGCATCGGTGCGGCACCGACATGCTCCACGGCCACGTCCGGATTGAGCCGCGCGATCGCGGCGATCGCACGTGCATCCGCGGTGCCGGTGGTGGAAGCGGTCGGGGCTGGACTGGCGACGGGGGCCACGTTCGCCTGGCCGCCCGGCTGGGGTGTCTGCGCGCAGGCGGAAAGGTTGATCGCGCCGAGCGCGACGACAAGGAGGAAACGCTTCATGGACTGTCCTGACGGTTGGGGCGGCGGGCACGCCATCCCGGGAGGGAAGCGCGGATTGTTGCATGCGTGACCGGTTGGCCGGGCTTCGGGCCGGACCGCGCTTCAGTCGCGATGCACTCGTTCGGGTCGGGGAAATGCACCTGGGACCGGCGCGGACCGGGCCGGCTATCCCCGCGGATGGTGTTTCGCATGCAGCTTCTTGAGTTGTTCGCGCGCGACCAGGGTGTAGATCTGGGTGGTCGACAGCGAGCTGTGGCCCAGCAGCATCTGCAGCGCGCGCAGGTCGGCGCCGTGGTTGAGCAGGTGGGTGGCGAAACTGTGACGCAGGCCATGCGGGCTGACCCGGGCGGGGTCGATGCCGGCCGCAGCCGCGTAACGTTTGACCCGTTGCCACAGTTGCTGGCGACTGGGCGCGTCGCCGTCGGGTTCGAGAAACAGCGGAGTCAGGCTGCGACCCGCGGCCAGCCGCGGCCGGGCGTTGGCGAGATAGCGTTCGACCCAGTGCTGGGCTTCCTCGCCGAGCGGCACCAGCCGCTCCCTGCTGCCCTTTCCGGTCACCCGCAATACGCCCTGGCGCAGGTTGATCGCGGTTGATGGCAGGTTAGCCAGTTCGCTCACGCGCAGACCGCAGGCGTACATCAGTTCCAGCATCGCGCGGTCGCGCAGACCGGTATCGGACTCCACGTCGGGTGCGGCCAGCAAGGCCTCGATCTGACTTTCGGCCAGCGCCTTGGGCAGCGAGCGTGGCAACCGGGGCGGGTCGAGCAGCGCGGTGGGATCGTCCAGCCGCTCG
>DATJBR010000333.1:0-5080 GCA_035515255.1 Lysobacter sp.
GACCGGTCGAAGCAACACGCGCGGCGCTTGCCGGACGCGAGCATGTCGCAGGCGGTGGCGATGCGCCGCCCGCGGGTCTCGGCCTTTTTGCCGGACGTGATCCAGTGGATCCAGTCCCGACGCGCGACCGGTGTGAGGGTGGACCACTGTGCCCTGGCCGCGGGTGCATCCGCGAGCGCCTTGCGCAGGTCGGCGGGAACGCGGGGTTCCGGTTCCACCGCTACCGGCGTGATCTCGAGCGCGACCATGTCACCCACCGCGGCGCCAGCGGTTTCCCGCAACGCCTTGCCCACCTTCAACCAATGACTGCCCTGGCCATCGGGTTCCAGCGTGGCCTGGAACGAGGCGCCATCGAGCGTGCCTTCCACCGTCGTCATGCTCCGCGTCGGCAGCTTCGCGCTGGCGTCGGCCGGCAGCACGAGGAAGGACCACGCAGCGCCCTTCGGGCTCCCGGGCCGCAGCAGCTTCGCCTTGAAACGGATGGGGGTTTTGGCCGGGGTCATGGTGGAAACGTACCACTGGCGTCTTGCCGGGAATGTATAGTCGCCCGACATGGTGGGTACGGTACCCGGCCACGAATCACGGAGAGATGTCATGGGTCTTGTTCAGGCGGTGGCGGGTTCGGTTGGCGGCGTGCTCGCCGACCAGTGGAAGGACTTCTACACGGTGCCGGAAGGCCTGCCATCGACGGCAGCGCTGTTCGCCGCGGTGCCACGCGGCACCAACGCCGGACGCGGTTCGAATACCGGTGCTTCCTCGAACATCATCACCAACGGCTCCAAGATCGTCGTTCCCGAAGGCTACGGCCTGCTGCTGTTCCAGGACGGCGCGATCACCGGCTTCGCTGCCGAGCCGGGCGGTTACGAATGGCGATCGGACGACCTCAACTCGAAGTCGATCTTCGCCGGCGACGGCCTCGTTTCTTCGCTGATCAAGCAAAGCTGGGAGCGTTTCAAGTTCGGTGGCCAGCCGGGTTCGCAGCAGGCGGCCTTCTTCGTCTCGCTGAAGGAACTGCCGGAGAACCGCTTCGGTACGCAGTCGGAAATCTACTGGGACGACGGCTTCCTCGGCACCCAGGTCGGCGCGGTGACGCGCGGTTCCTACACGCTGAAGATTGTCGACCCGATCCTGTTCGTGAAGAACTTCGTGCCGGCCACTTACCTGCAGCCCGGCAAGGTGTTCGATTTCACCGACATGGACAACGCCGCCGCCGGCCAGCTCTTCAATGAGGTGGTGGGCTCGCTCGCACCGGCTTTCAGCCTGTACACGAACGACCCGGCCAAGGGCAATCGCATCACCAAGCTGCAGCAGGATTCGGTCGGCTTCGCCAGGAGCCTGTCCGATGCGGTGGAGAATGCCTACCAGTGGGAATCCGACCGCGGCCTGGTGATCTTCAAGACCGCCATCGTCTCGATCGAGTACGACGCCAACACCCGCGAACTGCTCAAGACCGTGCAGCGCGCCGATGCGCTGGCCGGGGCACGCGGCAATTCCAACCTGCAGGCCAGCGTCGCCGCGGGCATGCAGTCCGCCGGCGAAAACACCGGTGCGGCGGGCATGATGGGCATCGGCATGGCGTCGGGCATGATGGGTGGCCTCGGCAGCCTGCAGCAGCCGGTTGCGCCGGCCGCTCCGGCCGCCGACGACCCGGTAGCCAAGTTGAAGAAGGCCAAGGAAATGCTCGATCTCGGCCTGATCACCCAGGACGACTACGACGCACTCAAGGCCAAGGCGCTGGGCCTCTAAGCCGCTGAAAGCCTGACAACCAGCCTGACGCCCATGTCGAACACCACCAATCCGCCGCCGGTGCCGCCAGTCACCGGCCCGGGCTCGCCACAGGACGTGCCGCCAGCACCGGGCAGCTTCCCGATCGATCCGGACACCCTGCCCCAGCCGATCCGCGACGAACTGCTGGCGCCCGACCCGATCGCCATCGACACATCCGCCTCCGAGCTCAAGGACGGCCTCAACCGCTGTCCGAAATGCGGCGCGACCGACATCCGCCACAAGCCCGGCAGCGACCTGCTGATCTGCCAGTACTGCCGCCATGAATGGCAGGGCATGCGGATCGAAGAAGAGTTCGGGCTCGGCACGGGCATCGACCAGCTCAAGGGCACGGTCATGGCGTCCGGCGCGCAGGACATCGCGGCCGACGCCGCCAGCCTGATGACTTTCAAGTGCACCGGCTGCGGTGCCGAGGTGACGATCAATACCGAAAACGCGATGACGGCGCGCTGCCACTGGTGCCGCCACGTCTTCGGCGTCAACGAGCAGGTGGCCAACGGCGCGGTGCCCGACGCGGTGCTGCCCTTCCACATCAAGAAGGACGATGCGGTCGCGCGCATCCGCCAGTTCGTGGACAAGCGGCGCATGTTCGCGCTGAAGGAGTTCAAGGAACAGTTCACGCCCGAGAACGTCGTCGGCGTCTACCTGCCGTACATGATCGTCGATGGCAACGCGAGCGTTGACGTCGCCGGCAAGGGCGAGATCCAGACGCGCAGCTACACGAGGGGCAGCGGCGAAAAGAAAGAGACCTACTACGACGCCGACGTGTACCAGGTGGAGCGGCACGTGGACTTCACCGTCGACGACCTGCCGCTGGAGTCCTCTGTCGAACGCGGCAATCTGGACACACGCGCCAACACCAACAACATCATCAACACGATCCTGCCGTTCGACACCAAGAACGCGGTGAAGTGGAACGCCTCCTACCTGTCGGGTTTCACCTCGGAGAAGCGCGACAGGAACGTGGAGCAACTGCATCCGCAGCTGGAAGATCAATTGCTGTCGATTGCCCGCGCCCAGGTCGTGGCATCCGTGAACCGCTACGGTCGCGGCGTGCGCTGGGAGCAGGAACGCCTCGACGTGCACGGCACGCGCTGGGTGTCGATGTACCTGCCGGTATGGCTCTACTCGTACCACCAGCCGGGCCCCAACGGCGGCCTGCTGCACTACATCGCGGTGAACGGCCGTACCGGCGAGACCATGGGCAGCGTGCCCGTGCAGCAATGGAAGCTCCTCCTGGCCGCACTCACCGTCGGCACCTTCATCGAAGGCGCTGCCCTCACATTCCTGGTGGTCTCGTCATGAGCGACGACAGCGGACTCTGGCTCCTCACCCTCGGCCCGGCCGGCGCCGTCGGCCTCTACTGGATGCTGTACCGGTATTACCGCAATACCGACAAATCGCATGCCTTCGAGCACGAAACGGCCGTCGAGGCCAAACCCGTGACCGGCACCGACACAAAGATCAACGAAGTGAAAGGCACGCAACGAACGAGCATCAATGGCGACAACGTGCGTGCGTACCGCCAGCGCGTGCAGCGCATCCAGGGCGATACCGATTGAGTTGGCCGGGGTGACGCAGGCACCGGTCAAGCCCCGGCGCGTGCGTGCCAGGCCTTGAGCAGCGCGCTCGGCGTGGTTCGGCTGGCGAACTCCCGCGTTGCTACCCCTCGCAGCGGTGGTATTCGAACGGAAGCTCCAGCGTCTCGCCGTCGTGTCCGGGTCCGACGATGACGGCCCGAAGCCCCATGCCATCACGCCGGTACTCGATATGGTTCGGGAAATCGTGCGCCGGATTCTCGAAGATCACCCAGCCTTCGCCCCGGCCGGTGATGGCGAACACGGTCGGAGCCACGCCATTGGGCTGGACATGGAATCCCGCGTCCTTGCCCTCCGGCACGATGCGCATGAACTCGAACGACTCCGTACCGCCGTCACGGACCGTGCGCGACATGCCCAACAGCGCACCCCCCGCCTCGGGCAACCAGACTTCGTCGATCTTTCGTTCCTCGCTGCCGCCGCACCACTGCCCTGCCAGCCAGTCGAGTTCCGCCGTGGCGGCCGTGGCCGCGCCGGCCCCCAACGCCAGGCCCACGCCCAGCACCACTTTTGCGTTCAACATGCCCCGTCTCCGCTGATGGATGGTCGCAGGCTAGCAATGGCCCGCGAACGGCGCTTGTAAAAACGCGCAGCGCAGGGTTCGATGCCACATGGACTACATCGAGCATCCCACGCCGCCCGACCTGCAACGCTACGTGCAGTGCCTCTGGGTGCTGCGCGACGACGCCCCCGATGATGCCGTCCAGGTCATCTACCCGGACGGCTGTTGCGAACTGTTGGCCGAGCTTGGCATCCCACTGCGCTTTCACGGTGTGGACGGACAGATCCGCGCCGACCAGCCATTCTGTTTCGCTGCCCAGCAATGCGGCCCGATCCGTCTGCAGGCAGCCGGCGCGGTGTTCTGCATCGGCATACGGCTGAAACCGGCGTGCAGTGCCCTGATCGCAGGCGAACGCTTGCCCTGGCTGCGCGACCATGCACCCGATCTGTACACACTGGATGCCGCATTCGCCGGAGACCTCCGTGATGCCGCAGAGGTTTGCGCCGCCACGCAGTCACCGGAACCGCTGTGGCAACTGATGCGGAAGCGTTGCGCCGGCTTCGCGCCGGATGTGCTCATCGAGCATGCCGTCGAGATGCTGGATGCCGTGGATGGCGACCTGCGCATCACCGAGTTGGCACGGCAGCTTGGTGTCGCCCTGCGCACCCTGCAATCGCGCTTCCTCGCGGCCGTGGGCATGACGCCAAAGGAATACGCCCGCGTGCGTCGCATGCAGGCGCTGCTACGTACGCTGGATGCCGAGGATACGGATATCGCCGACGCTGCCGCGCGCCACGGCTACAGCGACCAGGCGCATGCCACGCGCGACCTGGTCGGTTGGACCGGTGTCACGCCTGCCAGGCTGATGCGTGCGCTGCGTGGAGATCGCGGGAGTGATGATGCGCTGCGGCTGGCGACCGCTTTCGTGCGCGGAACAAGCGTCATACGCGCAGCGATACCTCAGACTCCGGCCCCGGTTTTGATGCCTTCCTGACGCCAGTCCAGACCTCCCCTCCCAGGTCCCGCCGGACGCCTACCTCTGCGGCGAAATCCCATGACGCACAAGAATTTCGCGCACGCGGTCCAGCGGGATCGCGGGGACACTCTGGTCGTTGCCGGTCACCGTGGTGGCCATGAACAGCGAGTTGTACACCGCCTCCTCCACCGCTTCCACGGTGGCCTGGAACAGCGCGGT
>DATJBR010000334.1:0-5533 GCA_035515255.1 Lysobacter sp.
GGACTGGCACGATCGCTTGAGGCCATCAGCCCGCTGGCCACCGTCGCCCGCGGCTACGCGATCGTGCAGCACGAGGACGGCCGGCTGGTGCGCAGCGTGCTGGACGCCGCACCGGGCGACCGCTTGGACGTCCGGCTGGCCGATGGACGGCTGCAGGTGCGGGTGGAGACACCGTAGACAATCCAGCCACCGACGCCTCGACTCCCAACGCCCGCACTTGAATATACGCACCCGTATGGCAGGCTGTTGAACCTCGTCCGCACTTCCGGCTCCGCATGAAACCCAGCCTGCTCCGCCACGGCCTCAACCTGTGGCCGCCATTCCTGTTCAGCGGCATCCACGTCAGCGAGATCGGCGACGACTACCGCCACGCCCATGTCGAACTGCGCATGCGGCCTTGGAACCGCAATTACGTCGGCACCCATTTCGGCGGCAGCCTGTTCGCGATGACCGACCCGTTCTGGATGTTGCTGGTGATGCAGTCGCTGGGCCGCGACTACATCGTCTGGGACCAGGCCGGCTCGATCGAGTTCGTCAAGCCCGGCCGTGGCACCGTGCATGCGCGCTTTGCCGTGGATGAAGCCATCCTCGACGAACTGCGCGATGCCACCGCCTCCGGCGACAAGGCGCTGCGCTGGTTCGATACCGATATCACCGACCGATCCGGCGAGATCGTCGCCCGGGTCCGCAAGCAGCTGTATGTGCGCCGCAAGCGCCGGACGATCGTGGGGGACTGACCAGCCCCCCGGTCCGGACCTCGACTTTCCCTTTTCGGTTCACACGGGCACGCACTCTCCCCGCTTTCACCCGCGGGAGGTATGCTCCCGGTTCGCGACAGGGGGCCGCGCGATGCCGCATTCGCCAGACAACGACATGACCACAGGACCACTGCCCGATATCCGGGGCTACCGGCTGCTGCGCGTCATCAACCATGGCGGCATGTCCACGGTGTACCTGGCCGAACAGATCGCCTTGTCGCGCGAGGTCGCGATCAAGGTGATGGCCCCGCAGGCGCTCTCGGACGAAGTAAGTCGCCGCCGGTTCGAGAACGAAGTCCGCACGATCGCCCGGCTGGAGCACCCCCACGTCGTGCGCATCCATGAGCTGGGCCGCACCGGCGACGGCCTGCCCTACTACGCGATGCCTTACCTGTCACGCGGCCATCTGGGCCAGCGCAGCTTCCAGAACGAGGATGGCCCCGACGAAGCCCGCGTGATCGAAACCCTGCGTGCGCTGCTGTCGGCGTTGGAATACGCCCACGGTCGCGGTGTGGTGCATCGCGACGTCAAGGCCGAGAACGTGTTGTTCGACGATACCGAGCGACCGTTGCTGGCCGACTTCGGCATCGCCCTGCGCCGTGGTTTCGGGCCGCGGGTGACCGCCGCTGGCCTGGCCGTGGGCAGCACCGCCTACATGGCGCCCGAGCAGGCGCGTGGCGAGGATGTCGATGGCCGGGCCGACCTGTACAGCCTCGGCGTGCTGGTGTGGGAGATGCTCGCCGGCCATCTGCCTTACGAAGCCGGCGATGCGTTGTCGATGGCGGTGATGCACGCGCAGAACCCGATCCCGAAGTTGCCGCCGCACCTGCGTCACTGGCAACGATTCATGAACCGCGCCCTGGCCAAGCAGCCCGGCGAGCGGTTCCAGGATGTAGCCCAGATGAGCGCCATGCTGGACCAGGTCGAACGCCGCCGTCGCTGGCCGCGGATGGCGGCCTGGCGCGAGCGCATCGGCGGACGCCTGGCCGGTATTTCCGGACCGGTCTGGGCAGCCACCGGCCTGGTCGTCGTGGCGACCACCGCCACGGCCTTCATCATTGGCGACAAGGGGCAGGACGGTTTTTTCCGAGCCGACACCACTTCGCCGGCGGCCGACACCACACCGTACGATCCGATTGCGGCGATGCTGCAGCCGCTGCCGGAAGCGCCATTGCAGATGGCTCTCGACAATGCGCGCCGACAGATCGGCCAGCGCAACTTCACCGCACCGGAAGGCGATAACGCCTACGCCAGCGTGCTGCGCGCCTGGCAGGTCGATCCCGGCAGCCACGAAGTCCAGCAGATGGTCGACGAACTCACCGGGGCCCTGGGCGGCGCACTGCTCGCCAACCTCCGACAGGGCAAGGACGACCGCGCGACGGACTACGCGCGCCACGTCCAGCAACTTGGTCTCGAAACCGGCACGGACTCGTCCGAGGCCCAGAACCGGTTGCGCGCCGATATCGACAAGGCGCTGCGGGATCGACTCGACAAGGCGGCCGCCAGGCCCGACCGCAAACAGGCGCTCGGCATCGCCGCCCTTGCCGGACCGTTGGGCCTGCCCCCCGAAGCCATCCGAAAGCTGCAGTCGCGCGCGGCGGAAATCCCGGAGCGTGATGCCGCCTCCACCGCTCGCAGCCAGGCTGACGTCGCCATCAGCCTCAAGCCGGTCAGCCGCGATGAGTTCTCCCGCTTCGCCACGGCCACCAGCCGCAAACCCGCGCTCTGCCGCGAGCGCGCGTCGCTGCTGCGGGTACTGGCACGGCGCGACTGGCGCGACCCGGGCTTCAGCCAGGGCGATGGCGAGCCGGTGGTCTGCGTGTCTATGATCGACGCGCAGGCGTATGCGCAGTGGTACAGCCAGCAGACCGGGCATGTCTACCGCCTTCCGTCGCTCGCGGAATCCCGTCAGCGCGCGCCCGAAGTCAGCGGTCGCGAGCTGTCGCTGTGGCAACTCGAATGCGGCGAAGGCTGCAAGGAGCGCAAGGTCGACGGCAGCTCCTGGCGCAGCCAGGACGCGCAGCGGGTGCTGGATGCCGGTCGCGGTTACGACGACGTCGGTTTCCGTCTGGTGCGCGAACGGTAGCGATCGCAACGAGCGACACGACCGGCGCACGCCACCGGGGCCGCTTACAATCGCGCCATGCGAACCACCCCCACCCTGCAACGTCTGTTTCTCACCGGCCTGTTGACCCTGCTGCCCCTGTGGCTGACCTGGGTCGTGGTCAAGTTCGTGTTCGTGCTGCTGTCCGACATCAGTCGACCGCTGACCGAACCGGTGCTGCAGAACCTCGCCACCGGCGATCCGCGCGCCTGGGGCTGGCTGGTCGATCCGTGGGTGCAGACCGTGCTTGCGCTGGCCGCGACCTTGCTGGTGATCCTGGCGTCGGGAGTGATGACGCACCGCGTGTTTGGCCAGCGACTGCTGCGCTGGTTCGAGGCGCTGATCGGCCGCATCCCGTTCGCCAACACGATCTACGGCAGCGCACGGCAACTGCTCAACATCCTGCAGACCAAGCCCGACGGCACCCAGCGCGTGGTGCTGATCGACTTCCCGCACGACCAGATGAAGTCGATAGGGTTCGTCACCCGGGTATTGAGGGAGCAGGGCACCGGCCGCGAACTGGCGGCGGTGTACGTGCCGACCACGCCGAATCCGACCTCCGGCTATCTGGAGATCGTGCCGGTCGAGAAGATCACTCCGACCGACTGGACCGTCGACCAGGCCATGAGTTTCATCATTTCCGGCGGTGCGGTGTCTCCCGATTCGATCCCGTTCTCGCCCCCGGCCGCGCGCTCGTCGTCCTGAGCATCCGCGCCTGCCGCCCCGCAGGTGACACAGCCCGCATGGCCGGTGACCTTCGGCCATTGCAGCCGATGCACGCAGCGGTGACGCTCGGGGTTTGCCCTGCCCTTTCCCACCGGAGACGATGACGATGAACCGACGCACTGCCGCCCGCCCGCTGCTCGCCCTGGCATTGGCCGCCGCCATCGCCGGGTGCGCCCCGTCTCCGGGCAACGGTTCGCAGGCGCCTGCCAGCACCGAACAGGCCGTCACCGACAAGGCCGCCCATCTCAACCAGCTGTATGCGCAGTACTGGGAGGAGACGCTCGAACGCAACCCGCTGGCCGCCACCTACCAGGGCGACGCGCGTTACAACGACCGGCTGCCGAATTTCCTGTCGCGCGAGTTCCGCGACGAGTCGCACCGGTTCACCAGCGGCTGGCTGGAGAAAGTCGAGGCCGTCGGCGCGGAAGGGCTGGAAGGCCAGGACCTGCTGAGTTACCAGATCTTCGTCGACGATGCGCGTGACGAGCTCGCCGGGGAGAAATTCCCCAGCTGGATGCAGCCGATCAACCAGTTCTACAACATCGCCTCCACCTTCGTGCAGCTCGGTTCGGGCACCGGCGCGCAGCCGTTCAAGACGGTCGAGGATTACGACAACTGGCGCAAGCGCGCCACCCAGGTGCCGGTGTTGTTCAACCAGGCGATCGCAAACATGGGCGAAGGCGTCCAGGCCGGCGTGGTGCAGCCGCGCGCACTGATGGAGAAAGTCCTGCCGCAGCTGGATGCGCTGATCAAGGACAACCCGGAACAGACGCTGTTCTGGCGGCCCATCGAGACCATGCCCGACACGTTTTCCGAGGCCGACAAACAACGCATCGCCGCCGACTACCGCGAGCTGATCGCCACCACGCTGATGCCGGCCTATCGCCACCTGCGCGGATACATCGCCGACAACTACCTGCCGCACACGCGCGATACCGCCGGCATGGCCGACCTGCCCGACGGCGACGCCTGGTACGCCTTCCGTACCCACCGCTCGACCACCACCGACCTCACCCCCGCGCAGATCCACCAGATCGGCCTGGACGAGGTGGCGCGCATCCACGGCGAGATCGGCAAGGTGATGGCCGAGGTGGGGTTCAAGGGTTCGCTGCAGGAGTTCTTCACGTTCATGCAGAACGACCCGCGCTTCGAGTTCGCCTCCGAAGAGAAGCTGCTGGAGTTCTATCGCGGGCTGGAGGACAAGGTGAACCGCAAGGTTCCGGAGCTGTTCTCGCTGACTCCGAAGGCACCGTTCGAAATCCGGCCAGTGGAGGCGTTCCGCGCCCAATCGGCCGCCGGCGGTTCCTACATGACCCCGAGCGAGGACGGCACGCGTCCCGGCATCTTCTACGTCAACACCTACGACCTGCCGACCCGCAAGACCTGGGACGCCGAGGACCTGTTCCTGCACGAGGCCATCCCCGGCCACCACTTCCAGCTCGCGTTGCAGCAGGAACTCACCGGCCTGCCCGCGTTCCGCCGCTTTGGCGGACAGACCGCGTACATCGAAGGCTGGGGCCTGTACGCCGAATCGCTGGGCAAGGACCTGGGCGTCTATTCCGACCCGTACAACTACTTCGGCTACCTGCAGAACGAGCTGTGGCGTGCGATCCGGCTGGTCGTCGACACCGGGCTGCACAGCAAGAACTGGACCCGCGAGCAGGTGATCGACTACATGCTCGACAACTCCGCCGAGAGCCGGACCCAGTCCGTCGCCGAGGCCGAGCGATACATGGCGATTCCCGGCCAGGCCTTGGCGTACAAGATCGGCGAGCTGAAGATCGTCGAACTGCGCCGCAAGGCGGAGAAAGCGCTGGGCGACCGCTTCGACGTGCGTGAATTCCACGCCGAGGTATTGAAGGACGGCTCGGTGCCGCTGAATGTGCTGGAAGACAAGATCGACCGCTGGATCGCCAGCAAGTAGACAGCAGATACCCGCCTCTCT
>DATJBR010000335.1:0-4114 GCA_035515255.1 Lysobacter sp.
CGAGTGACCACTGATGCCGCGCGCGGTGGTGGTGTCGAAGTGCGCATCCACCAGCGCCGGCAGCTCCCGCACGATGTAGTCGTACATCCGGTAATGCGCCGCCCACGGCTCGCGGGTGGCGTTGAGGTAGAAGCCCGCCCCTTGGCCGAGGTCGTAGGCCTCGTCGTTGGCGACGCCCTCGCCGCGCGGACTGGTGTCGGGCGCGACCACGATGATGCCGTGCTGCGCCGCGTAGGCCTGGGCACCGGCCTTGGTGATGAAGTTCTGTTCGTTGCAGGTCAGTCCCGACAGCCAGTAAAGCACCGGGCACGGGCCGTGCTTCGCCTGCGGCGGCAGGTAGACCGCGAAGTTCATGTCGCAACCCAGCGTGCTGGATGCGTGCTGCCAGACTTCCTGGCTGCCGCCGAAGCAGGCGTGTTGTTCAATCTGTTTCATGTGATCTCCTTTTCAGCCACGCGGACCGGCATCAGTAGGTGATGACGGCCCGGATGGACTTGCCTTCGTGCATCAGCTCGAAGGCCTCGTTGATGCGTTCCAGCGGCAGGGTGTGGGTGACGAACGGGGCCAGGTCGATCTCGCCCGCCATCGCCTGCTCGACCATCCCCGGCAGCTGGCTGCGGCCCTTCACGCCACCGAACGCGGTGCCCTTCCAGGTGCGGCCGGTGACCAGCTGGAACGGCCGGGTGCTGATCTCCTGCCCCGCACCGGCCACGCCGATGATCACGCTCTGGCCCCAGCCGCGGTGCGCGCATTCCAACGCGGCGCGCATCACGTTGACGTTGCCGATGCACTCGAACGAGTGATCCACGCCCCACTCGGTCATCTCGACGATCACCTCTTGGATAGGCCGGTCGAAGTCCTTCGGGTTCACGCAATCGGTGGCGCCCATCTGCTTGGCCAGCGCGAACTTGTCCGGGTTGGTGTCGATGGCGATGATGCGACCGGCCTTGGCCTGCATCGCGCCCTGGATCACCGCCAGCCCGATCGCGCCCAGGCCGAACACGGCCACGCTGTCGCCTTCGGCCACCTTGGCGGTGTTGTGCACGGCGCCGATGCCGGTGGTGACGCCGCAGCCGAGCAGGCAGACCTGCTCCGGGTTGGCGTCGGGGTTGATCTTCGCCAGCGAAACCTCGGCAACAACGGTGTATTCACTGAAGGTCGAGCAGCCCATGTAGTGGTGGATCGGCTTACCCTGGTAGCTGAAGCGGGTGCTGCCGTCGGGCATCACGCCCTTGCCCTGGGTGGCACGCACGGCGACGCACAGGTTGGTCTTGCCGGACTTGCAGAACAGGCACTCGCCGCACTCGGCGGTGTACAGCGGAATCACGTGGTCGCCCGGCTTGACGCTGGTGACGCCCTCACCGACCTCGACCACGATGCCCGCGCCTTCGTGCCCGAGCACCGCCGGGAACACGCCTTCCGGATCGTCGCCCGACAGGGTGAACGCATCGGTGTGGCACAGCGCGGTGTGGGTGATCTTGACCAGCACCTCGCCCTTGCGCGGCGGTTCGACGTCGATCTCGACGATCTGCAGGGGCTTTCCGGCTTCGAAGGCAACAGCGGCGCGTGATTTCATGGCGTTCTCCAGGTCATTTCAGGTAGGCGCGCACCAGGGCCACGGCATCGTCGATGCCCGCCTGGCGACGGATGGGATCTTCAGCGGGGCTTCCCAGCTCTTCCCGCAGATGGCTTTCCAGCACCTGCGACATCAGCCCGTTGACCGCGCCGCGGACGGCGGCGATCTGCTGCAGCACCGGACCACAATCGGCCCCGGCCTCCAGCGCGCGCTCGAGCGCTTCCAGTTGGCCCCGCACGCGGCGGACCCTGCCCAGGACGCGTTTTTTTTCCTCGGGTGAATGCGGCATGGCTTGGTGCCTCAGATACTGGGGGAGAGTATACATCCCGGCATCGGCAACCGACGCTCGCTGCTGCTATTCGCGGTAGCCGTTGCTGATCGGATAGCGGCGCTCGCGACCGAACGCGCGGCGCGACACCTTCGGCCCCGGCGCGGCCTGCTGGCGCTTCCATTCGCTGACGCGCACCAGCCGCAGCATCCGGTCCACCATCGCCGCATCAAAACCGGCGGCGACGATCTCGTCACGCGACTGCTCCTGGTCGATATGGCGGGCCAGGACGGTGTCGAGCACGTCGTAGGGCGGCAGCGAATCCTGGTCCTTCTGGTCGGCACGCAACTCGGCCGACGGCGGGCGCTCGATCACCCCGACCGGGATCACCGGGTCGCCAACGGTGTTGCGCCAGCGCGCCAGCTCGAACACCTCGGTCTTGTACAGGTCCTTGATCGGTGCGTAGCCGCCGGCCATGTCGCCGTAGATGGTCGAATAGCCGACCGCGTATTCGCTCTTGTTGCCGGTGGCCAGCAGCAGGCCGCCGAACTTGTTGCTCAACGCCATCAGGATCGCCCCGCGCGTGCGCGACTGCAGGTTCTCCTCGGTGGTATCGACCTCGTGACCCTCGAACAGCTCCGCCAGCGCATCCAGATACCCCTGGAACGGCTTCTCGATCGGTACTTCCAGCAACCGCACGCCCTGCTCCGCGCACTGCTCGGCCGCCAGGTCGTTGGACAGGCCCGCGGTATAGCGAGACGGCATCCGCACCGCGGTGACGTTGTCGGCGCCCAACGCATCCACCGCGATCGCCAGCACCACCGCCGAGTCGAGTCCGCCCGACAGCCCCACCCAGGCCTTGCTGAAACCGTTCTTGCGGCAGTAGTCGCGCGTGCCGGTCACCACCGCACGCCACGCCAGCGCGTCGCGGCTCTCGTCGCCGTCGCCCTGCCACCGCACCGGATGGAAGCGACGCGCGGCCGGATCGAAATCCACCGCCAGCCACTGCTCGGTGAATGCCGCCGCGGCCGGGTGCACGCAGCCATCGCCATCGGCCACCAGTGACGCGCCATCGAACACCACCGCATCCTGCCCGCCCACGCCGTTGATGTAGGCAATCGCCACCCCGCTGCCGCGGGTCGCGTCCTCCAGCAACTGGTCCCGGCGACCGTGCTTGTCGCGCTCGAACGGCGAGGCGTTGATCGACAGCACCAGCTGCGCACCGGCCGCAACGGTCGACGCGAACGGCTCGTGGAACCACAGGTCCTCGCAGATCATCAGGCCCAGCTTGACCCCGTTGAGCTCGAACACGCAGTCGCCGCCATCGGGATCGACCACGAAATACCGGCGCTCGTCGAACACCCCGTAATTGGGCAGTTTGCGCTTGCGATAGGTCCGCTCGACCTGGCCATCGCGCAGGATGCTGGCCGCGTTGTAGACCACCGAACCGGCCGTTTCCGGCCAGCCGACCACCGCCGTGATCCCGGTCGTCGCACGCGCGATCCGCTCCATCGCCACGTCGCAGGCGTGCAGGAACCCCGGCCGCAGCAGCAGGTCCTCCGGCGGATACCCGGACAAGGCCAACTCGGGGAACAGCACCAGATCCGCGCCGTACTCGTCGCGCGCCTGGGCGATGAGCTCGACGATGCGGCGGGCGTTGTCCTCGACCGCCCCGACCGGGAAGTCGAACTGGGCGAGCGCGATGCGGATGGGTGGGGTCATGTCGGTCTTCTGTCTGGGAAGTGGGAACCAGTGCGTGGCAGATACGGGCCAGCACGGATCCGATGTCGGTCAGGACGTCATTGTTCCAGAACCGCAGGACGGAAAATCCCTGCCCGCGCAGGATCGGGAGAAGTCGGGAAGACGGGCCGGGACGCGACCTGCAGGCCATCGCGGCGAATGTCCCCCGGCCTCCGCCTGCGGCGGATGCCTCCTCCTTTACTTCGCCCCGAAGGCCTGCAGGTCACTTCGGGTCTGTCGAATCGCAGCGGTCGCCGACAACCGGGCAGCCGGGCCTGCGCTTCTGGAACCACTGCCACGCTGGAACGACGGGTGCGAATGCCCTTGGGTGTGAAATAAAGGAGGAGGCACCGGCTTCATCGGTGCCGGGGGACATTCACACACAAGGGCATTCACACCCGGCGCCGCGACCACCCACGGATGCCGCGCTTTCCCCTCGGATGGGGGGAAGAACCCGGAACAAGCCCGCCGGTTGGATCGGAGTTGGAGTATCACCAGACCAGATCGTCGGGCACCTGATACTGCGGATC
>DATJBR010000336.1:0-2322 GCA_035515255.1 Lysobacter sp.
CGCGCGTTGCCCGCAGCCGCGGAAACAGCGGGCCGGCGGCGACGAAGCACCACGTCACCAGCACGAACGGCAGCGTCAGTGCCGGCATGCCGAGCGGTTCCAGTGCGGCCGACAACGCCGCGAACACGACTGCCGTCACGATCACGCCGAGCAGGCCGTAGGCGGTCGACGCCGCGTTCGCGACGAAGAACACGCCGCACAAGGCGATCGCGGTCAGCACCGGGTTGAAGCCGAACGCACCGGCGCGGATGGCCGGTTCGGCCGCGCCCATGCCCCAGGCCACCAGCAGCCCGGTCAGGGAGCCGCCCAGTGCCGCCACGAAGGCCAGCCGCGAGGCAATCAGCAGGCCGAGCGCGAACAGCACACCCGTCACCACGTTGCCCTGGAAAAACACCTGCGCGATACCGTTGAACAATCCTTCGGCCACGGTCGAAAACGTCACGATGCCTTCCACCGTCGTCGCCTTGGGCAGCCCGGCGGTGGGCAGGAAGCCGGTCGTCTGCAAGCGTCCGAAGCGCGCGCAGGCCAGCACGAACAGCAGCGTCGTGAAGACGAACGGCGCGGTCAGCGCGGGCAGCTTCCAGGTCGACAACAGGTTCATCAGCGCCGCCATCAGCACGGTGGTGCCAGCGGCGGCGAGGACCACGTAAGCCCAGGCCAGCGGCGTGGGTTGCAGGAAGTAGAGCAATGCGATTGCGACCAGCGCGCCGTTGAAGCCGAACAGCCCCGCGCGGACCTGCGACCGATCGACCCCGAGCAGAATCGCGGTCGCCGTGCTCGCGGTGGTACCCAGCAACACCGCGCAGCCGAACAGCGCCGAGTTGTAGAAAATCCCGACCAGGAACACCAGCCCGGTGACGCGGTTGTCCTGCAGCATCACCTGCCCGATGCCGCGCAGCACCGCATCCACGAAGCCGGCCGCGCGCCGCAGTGGACGCTCACTCGTGCCGATGGGCCCACTCGAAATTCGCGCGGATGCAGCTGCAGGCAACGGGCCGGAATGATCGGGTTTCATGAAGTCCTCGCGCGGCGCGCATGTGGGCGGGCATGCAGTGTGGATGATGACGGCCGGGGTGCCGCCTCATTTTTCATGCAGCGCCAGATGCACACCCAGCAGGCAGTACAGGCTGCCGACCGCCTTTCCTTGCCGGCGCATCACCGCCGGGTGACGACGCAGGAAGGTGCCGACCTGCCCCGCGACGAGGGCCACCACGACCGTGCTGAACAGGCCAAGCAGCACGTAGAGGGCGCCGAGCGTGGTGAGTTGCAATGCGACCAGGCCGTTTTCCGGCTGCACGAACTGGGGCAGAAGCGCGAGGAAGAACAGTGCCGATTTGGGGTTGAGGACTTCAGTGATGATCGCCTGCCGGAAGGCCCCGGTCGGTGTGGTCAACGATGCCGGCACCGACAACGAAGGGTCGGCCTTCGCGAGGATCGCGCGGACGCCCAGATACACCAGGTAGGCCGCGCCGAGGTACTTGATCAGGCTGAACACGAAGGCCGACGCCAGGATGACCGCGGAGATGCCGAGCACCGCCATCGCGGTGTGGATCAGGTCGCCCACGGCGATCCCCAGACCGGTTGCGATGCCCGTGCGGGTGCCGGAACTGGTCGCGCGCGCCAGCGTCAGCAGCATCGCCGGCCCCGGGAGGAAGGCAAAGCCCAGCGCGATGACGAGGTAGGTGGCCAGCGTGGTCGGGTCGATCAAGGGTGTCTATCCGTGGGATTGGTGGGCAGTGATGGCGAGCTCGAAGCCTTCCTGAGCGTTGGCGGTGATCAGGGAAGGCAGCCAGGTGTCGGTCATTGCGGGCGCTCCGGGGAAGTGGGCGAGGTCGATGGCCGACTCTAGGCCACACCGGCAGGTGCAGCCAACGATCCGTACGGCCTTGGCTGCGCGCGGAGCAATGGGTGGCGGAATTTCCGCCCTTGTTGCCGGTGTGCAAACAGGCATTGGACTTGATCGTAGGGAGCAGGACCCCTTCCATGACCTGACCCACGCACCAGTTCTTGCCGGGCTTGGGGCGAGCTAGACTCTCCCTTCGCCTGCGTGGGGGGAGCCACGGATGACGGAACGTTACCTGCAGGCCAAGACCATCGCCCTGGAGGCGATGGAACAGGAAGCCGATGCCTGCCCGGCATTCCTGGATACCCGCTGCGGCGGCGATGCCGCGTTGCGGCAGAAAGTGGAATGGCTGCTGCAGGTTGCCGAAACCCGTGCCGGCGATGGCTTCGTTCCCGGCTGGCCCGATGGCGGCATGGCCGTGGCACGGCTGCCGGACGGCGCGGAAATCGCCGCTGCGGCGCCGGACCGTTACCGCATCG
>DATJBR010000337.1:0-3161 GCA_035515255.1 Lysobacter sp.
TCCTACAGCTTCGCCAGCGATGCGTTCGGCCAGCGTCCGTGGCTGGCCTTCGCGCCGGTGCAGATCGACAGGACCGCCGAGTCGCTGGCAGAACTCAAGCGCGAGATCGGCGAGTACGTCACCGGCAAGACGCCGCCGACCGTGGCCGAGGTGGACAAGGTCAAGGCGACCGAGATCCGCAGCCTGCCGGGCGCCTACGAGACCGCACGCGCGGTGATGGGCACGATCGCCGGCATCGTCCGCTACGACCGTCCGGATGACTACGTGTTCGAACGCAAGGCCGAAATCGATGCGCTGACCCCGGCCGTGGTGGCCAGTGCCGCATCCACGATCAAGCCCGATGCATTGACCTGGGTGGTGGTGGGTGACCTCGGCCAGATCGAGGCCCCGGTGCGTGCACTCGATTTCGGCACCGTGCAGGTGCTCGATGCCGATGGCCATCCGGTCAAGGCGGTGGCGACCGAGGCCAAGGCCAGTGAGGTCAAGACGGCCGAGTAAGATCCGGTGAAGCCGGCCTGCCTGGCAGGCCGGCGCTGCCGGATGGAATGTGCAACGGCGGGCGCTACGGTGCCGCCGTTTGTTTTTTTCCGGCCTCGCGAGTCATTCCGGATTCATCCGCCGCGACCCCGACCCGATCCGGTCGCGTCACAATCGGGTGTCACCCTCCGGCCGTCCAGATTGCTTTTACCAGCCCGTTTTTTCAGCATCAGGGAAGCTCTGAGCAATTGTCGCCGTCCCCGCGAAGGCGGGGATCCACGGACTCAGGTCGTTGGCTGGCAACGTCCTTAGGACGATTCGCTGCGCTCTTCCGTAGCCCGTTTTCCGAAACCAGTTCCCGCACAACCAGGAGATTCCATGATCCGTTTGCCCATGCTCGGCCTTGCCACCCTCGTCCTCGCCGCCGGCTGCACCTGGGTGCACATGGCGCCCGGCGCCAGCGCGGTGCAGGTGATCGGCGCCGGCGGCCCGCCCGCGGGTTGCGTGAAGCGCGGCGATATCGCGGTTTCGGTGAAGGACAGCGTCGCCTTCTACGAGCGCAACAACCTGCGGGTGCGTGAAGAGCTGGAAACCCTCGCGCGCAACGAAGCCCCCGGCCTGGAAGCCGACACCATCCAGCCGCTGGGCGCTCCGTTGGCCGGGGAGCAGCGCTTCGCCGCCTACCACTGCGGCAGCGTCCGTCCAGCCGCCGGACCGGGCGTGCCGGATGCGCCGAAGGGCACCGTACAGACGTATCCGGTGGGTGGCTGAGCCCCGTTCAGTGACGCGGGTGGGTGCGGGCGGGTCGGCAACACGCTAACCTGTCGCGATATCTGTCTTCTGGTTTACCGCCCATGCAGTTCCAACATGTCGCCATCGCCGGCCTGGCCCATATCGACGCGCCACGCCGGTTGAGCTCGGAAGAGATCAATCTCCGGCTCAAGCCGACATTGGACCGTCTGGGCATCCGCACCGATGTGCTGGGCGATATCGCCGGCATCCACGCGCGTCGGCTGTGGGACGGCGACATGCTCGCCTCCGATGCCGCCACGCTGGCGGCGGTGAAGGCGCTCGCCGATGCGGGCATCGACCCCAACCGGATCGGCTTGCTGGTCAACACCTCGGTCAGCCGCGACTACCTCGAGCCTTCGACCGCATCGATCGTCAGCGGCAACCTGCGCCTGCCCGATACCTGCCAGAACTTCGATGTCGCCAATGCCTGCCTGGCCTTCATCAACGGCATGGACATCGCCAGCCGCATGATCGAGTGCGGCGAGATCGATTACGCGCTGGTGGTGGACGGCGAAACCGCCGACCTGGCCTACGAGAAGACCCTGGAACGCATGACCCGCGCCGACTCGACCGAAGAGGACTTCCGCAACGAGCTGGCGACCCTGACCCTGGGTTCCGGCGCGGCCGCGATGGTGATGGCGCGTGCCGAGCTGGCTCCGGGTGCACCGCGCTACAAGGGCGGCGTGACCCGGGCAGCGACGGAGTGGAACGCGCTGTGCCGCGGCAACCTCGACGGCATGGTCACCGATACCCGCATGCTCTTGATCGAAGGCGTCAAGCTGGCGCAGAAGACGTTCCTGGTCGCCAAGCAGAAGCTGGGCTGGGTGGCCGACGAGCTGGACGAGTTCGTGATCCATCAGGTCAGCAAGGTGCACACCGCCGCGTTCACCAAGGCGATGGGCATCGACCCGAAGAAGGTCCTGACAATCTTCGGCGAGCACGGCAACATCGGCCCCGCCTCGGTGCCGATCGTGCTCAGTAAACTGCGCGAGATGGGCCGGCTGAAGAAAGGCGACCGGGTCGCCCTGCTCGGTATCGGCTCGGGCCTGAACTGCTCGATGGCCGAGGTGGTCTGGTAGCGGCTGGAAGCAGTAACCGGAAACCGGTAACTGCCGCGGTCAGGTAGCGCGGCGACCGACCGGTGACACTGGCCGCACCGGCAGTGCCATGGGAACCACCCGGCAGGCGCTGCCGGACCAGCCCCGATGGCGACCGGGCAGAGCTCGGCGTAGAGGGCTTCGGCCCGGACCGGCTGCCGACAACGCAACCAACAAAGGGCGGGCAGGCAGCGGGCGGATCGCGTTCCGCGCGCTGTAATCGAAGGCGATGCCGGAAAGTGCCGGGCGCACTAGACTGTGTCGATGGCTATTCGACCCTTTCTCGACCATTTCCCCCGACTCGGCGCACGCGTGTACGTCGATGCCGCCGCGACCGTGATCGGCGCGGTCACCCTCGCCGACGACGTCTCCATCTGGCCCGGTTGTGTGGTCCGCGGCGACGTCAACTCGATCCAGGTCGGCGCGCGCACCAATGTCCAGGACGGCGCGATCATCCACGTCACCCACGAAGGTCCGTTCACCCGCCCCGGCGGCTTCCCGACCGTGATCGGGGAGGACATCACCATCGGCCACGGCGCGGTCATCCACGCCTGCCGGCTGGAGGACTTCTGCCTGGTCGGTATGGGCGCGATCGTGCTGGATGGGGCGACGGTGTCGCGCTACGGCTTTGTCGGCGCGGGTGCGGTGGTGTCGCCGGGCAAGACGGTCGGCGAAGGCGAGCTGTGGCTGGGCAACCCGGCCCGCTTCGTGCGCAAGCTCAGCGAGCGCGAGATCGAGCAACTGCAATACAGCGCCCAGCATTACATGCGCTTGAAGGACGAGTACCTGCGGATG
>DATJBR010000338.1:0-6150 GCA_035515255.1 Lysobacter sp.
GCGAATGCCCTTGGGTGTGAAATAAAGGAGGAGGCACCGGCTTCATCGGTGCCGGGGGACATTCGCACACAAGGGCATTCGCTCCCGGCACCCCGGCCACCCCGCAGATGTCGCGCTTTCCCCTTGGATGGGAGAAGAACCTAAAAAACAGGGCCCGGAAGGTGGCCCGGGCCCTGTCATTCCAAGTCATCGCGCTCCAGCGAAAACCGGGAGCGGATCAGTGGCTTACCAGATCACGATCCGGTCGTTGCCGTCGCGCACCATCGGCTGTCCGGGCGTGCAGGAGTACGCCGCGGCGAAGGCCGGCAGGTTGGACGGGGCGGCGATGGCGCGGAAGTTGGCCGGCGCGTGCGAGTCGGTGGCCAGCCGGACCTTGAGCTCCTCGTTGGTGAAGTTGCGACGCCAGACGGTCGCCCAGTTGGCGAAGAAGCGCTGGTCGCGGCTCATGCCGTCGGTCATCGGGTCCTCGCTGTTCGCGGTGGCGGTCTTCATCGCGTCGAAGGCGACTGCCAGGCCGCCCAGGTCGGCGATGTTTTCGCCCAGGGTCAGCTTGCCGTTGACGTACTGGCCCGGTGCGGCTTCGTAGCCGTTGAACTGGGCGATCAACTGGTCGGTGAGCTTCTTGAAGCCGGCGGCGTCGGCCTCGGTCCACCAGTTCTCGAAGTTGCCGGTCGGCCCGAAGCGGCTGCCCTGGTCGTCATAGCCATGGATCATCTCGTGGCCGATCACCGCGCCGATGCCGCCGTAGTTCACGTCGTCAGCGGCCTCGGGATCGAAGAACGGCGGCTGCAGGATCGCGGCCGGGAACACGATCTCGTTGGCGCTGGAACGGTAGTAGGCGTTGACGGTCTGCGGGCTCATGCCCCACTCGCTGCGATCCACCGGCTGGCCGATCTTGCCGACGTTCCATTTGTAGTTGAACTCGTTGGCGGCACGCAGGTTGGCGAGGTAGCTGTCACGGGTCGTTTCCAGTCCGGCCCAGTCGCGCCACTGGTCGGGGTAGCCGATCTTGGGCGTGAAGCTGGCCCATTTCTCCAGCGCCTTCTTCTTGGTGTCGTCGCCCATCCAGGCGAGGTTCTCGATGCGGGTCTTCAGTGCCGCGCGCAGGTTGTCGACCAGCTCTTCCATGCGGGCCTTGGACTCGGCCGGGAAGGCGACTTCGACGTACATCCGGCCCAATGCCTCACCGGCCAGGCCGTTGATGGCGTCGAGCACGCGCTTGCCGCGCTCCTTGAGTTCCTTCTGGCCGCGCAGGGTTTTGGCGTAGAAGTCGTAATCCTGCTGCACGAACTCGTCCGACAGGTGCGCCGCAGCGTTGTCGATGGTGCGGAAGCGCAGGTAGCTCTGCCATTGCGCCAACGGCATGTCGCCGACCATCTTGCCGACCTCCTCATGGAAGGCCGGGATGGCGAGCGAGAACATCGTCGGTGCGGCTACGCCCTGGGCATCGAAGAACTTCGACCAGCCGAACGCGGGTGCGATCTTTTCGGCATCGGCCAGCGAGACAGGGTTGTAGCGCAGCTCGGCGTCGCGCGACATTTCCACACGGGACTTGGAGGCATCCGCCAGACGGGTCTCGAACGCGATCACCTGCCTGGCCTGCTTGGCGGCCTGCGCGGCGTCGACACCGGACAGCTCCAGCACCTTGGCAACGTGCGCCTCGTAGGCGGCGAGCTTGTCCTGGTAGGCGGCGTCGAAATAGTAGGTCTTGTCGGGCAGGCCCAGGCCGCCCTGACTGGCGTAGGCGATGTTCATCGACGAGTCCTTGAAGTCGGGACCCGCGTAGAAGCGGAACAGCAGGTTGTTGCCGGTCGACGCGCTCTGGTGCAGGTAATCGGCCAGTGCTTGCGGGCTGTCGATCGCGGCGATGGCGTCCAGTTGCGGCTGGATCGGAGCGATGCCCTGCGCGTTGATCGCGGTCTCGTCCAGGCCGGTCGCCCACAGGTCACCGACGATCTTCTCCACACCGTCTGCGGCGTCCATCGCGGCGGCCTGCTCGGCGAGCTGGCGCTGGATTTCGGTGGAACGTTCGGTCAGCACCTCGAACGAACCCCACGAGGTGCGGTCGCCGGGAATGTCGTTGGCGGCGAGCCATTTGCCGTTGATGTGGTCGCCGAACGCGATGCAGGCGTCCACGCCGGCATCGACATCGTCCTGCGAGAAGCGGTTGACGCGCAGCAGCCTGCTTTCGTCGAGCGTCAGCGCGGTCGCACCGCTGCCCTTGGTCGACGGACTGGCGGTATCCGAACCGCCGCAACCGGCGAGGGCGAAGGTGACGGCGAGCGACAGCAGAAGGGCTTTGGGTTGCTTGAGAATCACGTGGACTCCGGGTGGTCAGGCGGTGGAAACGGCGGCCCCGGACGGGGCGTCGACGCATGGATAGCCATCCACCTTAGACAAGAGCGCCACGGGTCGGCGGTGTCGAAGGTCATGGGTACAAAGGCATGGGCATTCGGTCACGGGTGACGTTTTGCCCATGTTGGCGGTTGGCGCAGCGTTTAGGATCGTGACGACGGTCACTCCGGCCCGCTGATACCGGTCCGGTCATTTCAGGGGACATCCATGCTCACCATCCGCGATCTCGGCAAGACCTACGCCAACGGCGTGCGCGCGCTCGACAACATCAGCCTGGACATCCCGCGCGGGATGTTCGGTCTGCTCGGTCCCAACGGCGCCGGCAAGTCCTCGTTGATGCGCACGCTGGCGACCCTGCAGGAGGCCGACAGCGGCAGCGCGGTGCTGCAGGGCGAGGACGGTCAGCCGATCGACGTGCTGCGCGACAAGGACACGGTGCGCCGGCAGCTCGGTTATCTGCCGCAGGATTTCGGCGTGTACCCGAAGGTCAGCGCGGAGGATCTGCTGGAGCACTTCGCGGTGCTCAAGGGCCTGACCGCGCGCAAGCAGCGTCGCGAGGTGGTCGATGGCCTGCTGCAGCAGGTCAATCTGTGGGAGGCGCGCAAGCGCAAGCTGGGCACGTACTCGGGCGGCATGCGCCAGCGTTTCGGCATCGCCCAGGCACTGCTCGGCAGCCCGCGGCTGGTGATCGTCGATGAGCCGACGGCCGGTCTGGACCCGGAGGAGCGCAACCGCTTCCTCAACCTGCTGGCGGAGATCGGCGAGAACGTCGCGGTGATCCTGTCCACCCACATCGTCGAGGACGTGACCGACCTGTGCCCGACGATGGCGATCATGAACAAGGGCCAGGTGCTGCTGACCGGCGAGCCGAACGCGGCGATCGAGGCGCTGCGCAACCAGGTGTGGCGCAAGCAGGTGACCAAGGCGGCACTGGCGGAATACGAAAGCCGCCACACGGTGCTGTCGACCCGGTTGGTGGCGGGCCATCCGGTGATCCACGTGTTCGCTGGTGAGCGTCCGGAAGAAGGTTTCGAGCAGGTCGCGCCGGATCTGGAGGACGTCTACTTCCAGCGCCTGCGCCAGCAGGCCCGGCAGGCTGCACCACGCGCCGCAGCGGCCTGAGCGGGGCGACGACATGATTCTTGAATTCTTCCGCTTCGAGCTGAAGCAGCAGTTGCGCGCGCCGTTGCTGTGGCTGATGGCGTTGATGTTCGGCCTGTTCGCGTTCGGCGCGGCCAGCAGCGATGCGATCCAGATCGGCAGCGCGGTCGGCAACATCCACCGCAATGCGCCCACGGTGATCATCACCTTCCTGGGCATCTTCACCGTGCTCGGCCTGCTGGTGATCGTCAGTTTCATCAGCGGCGCGCTGCTACGCGATTTCGAGCTGGGTACCGCCGACCTGTTCTTCTCCAGCCCGATGCGCAAACGCGATTTCCTTCTCGGTCGTTTCGCGGCCGCGCTGGTGGCGTGCTGCGTGGTCTACCTGATGGTCGCGCTGGGCTTGATGCTCGGCCCACTGATGCCGTGGGTGGATCCCGAGCGGCTGGGAGCGTTCTCGTTGGCGCCGTACGTGTGGGGTTTCGGCGTGCTGGTGCTGCCGAACCTGCTGTTCACCGGCGCCTTGCTGGCGCTGCTGGCGGTGACCACGCGCAGCCTGCTGGCGGTGTATCTGGGCGTGATCGGCTTCTTCGTGCTGTACGTGATGTCGGGCCGGCTCACCGTCGACCTGGACAATGTCTGGCTGGCGACGTTGCTCGATCCGTTCGGCATTACCGCGTTCCGCCGCATCGTGCGCTACTGGTCGGCCGCGGAGAGCAACAGCCAGTTGCCGGCGGTGACCGGCTACCTGCTCGCCAACCGTGCGTTGTGGGTAGTGATCGCGCTGGGACTGGTGGCGGCGACGTTTGCGCTGTTCAAACCGCAGCGGACCGGGACGGGCAAGGGCTGGTTTGCCGGCTGGTCGGCGCGTCGTGCACGTCGTCGTGCCGGCGACGCTGCACCGGTTGCGGCCGCGCGCGCCGGCTCGATGATCGCGCCGCGCGTGCTGCCGGCCAGCGGCGCATCGGTGGCGTGGTCGCAGTTCCTGCGCCAGTGGCGGTTCGACAGCGTCGGCGTGTTCAAGAGCGTGCCGTTCCTGATCATGCTGGCGTTGGCGGTGGCCAACTTCAGCGGCAGCGCCGGCGTCATCCAGAGCATGTTCGGTACCAAGGTCTACCCGGTCACCTCGCTGATGCTGCAGGCCCTGCAGGGCAGCTTCACCTTCATGCTGCTGATCATCGTGATGTTCTACGCCGGCGAGCTGGTGTGGAAGGAGCGCGGGGCGAAGATCGACGAGGTGACCGACGCCCTGCCGGTGCCCAACTGGGTGCCGCTGGCGGCAAAGATGGCGGCCCTGGTGCTGGTGGTGCTGGTGTTCCAGGCGGTCGGCGCACTGGCCGCGATGGCGATGCAACTGGGCAAGGGCTTCACCGCGCTGGAGCCCGCTTTGTATCTCAAGGCGTCGCTGCTGGATTCGATCCCGTTCGTATTGATCGCCGGCCTCGCGCTGGTGCTGCAGGTGCTGAGCAACAACAAGTTCATCGGCTACGGCCTGCTGATCGCCTGGCTGGTGGTGCAGGGCACGCTGGGCTACCTCGACTTCGACCACAACCTCTACAACTACGGCAGCGCGCCGGCGGCGCCGTATTCGGACATGAACGGCTACGGGCATTTCCTGCCCGCGCGGCTGTGGTTCCAGGCGTACTGGGGCGTGTGCCTGCTGGCGCTGTTGCTGATCGCGGCGGCGTTCTGGGTACGCGGGGTGTCGCCGAGCCGGCGTGAGCGGCTCAAGCTGGCGCGGCAGCGGTTGACGGGCGGCCACGGCGTTGCGTTGACGGCGAGTCTGATGGTGTTCGCGCTGCTGGGCGATTTCATCTTCTGGAACACCAACGTGCTCAACGAGTACGTCGCCGGCGATGCCGTCCAGGATCGCCAGCAGCGCTACGAGGAGCAGTACCGCCAGTACAAGGACTTGCCGCAACCGCGCATCACCGCCGTCAGCACGCAGGTGGATCTGCGTCCGGAAGACCAGCGCGTGCGCATCCGCGGCAGCTACACCATCAACAATCCGTATGCGACGGCCATCAACGACATCCACATCCAGCTATATCCCTATACGCAGCTGCATGCGCTGACGTTCGGCGAGGCGGAACTGGTCAGCAATGACGAGCCGGTCAATTACCGCATCTACCGTCTGGCCGAGCCGATGCAGCCCGGTGAGCAGCGCGAGCTGAGCTTCGATGTCGAATTCGGGCAGGACGGTTTCGGCAACGAGACGGCAGCGACCGAACTGGTGGAGAACGGCAGCTTCATCAACTCGCGGATGCTGCCGGGCTTCGGCTACAACGAGGGTTTCCAGATCGCCGACCGCAACGAGCGCCGCAAGCGCGGCATGCCCGAATCGCCGCGCATGCCCAAGCTCGAGGACGAAGCCGCGCGCGCCAACACCTACATCGGTGACGACGCCGACTGGGTCGCCTTCAAGACCACGGTGTGCACGGCGCCGGACCAGATCGCGCTCGCCCCGGGCCTGCTGCAGAAGGAATATGTGCAGGAGGGCCGGCGTTGCTTCGACTACGCCATGCAGCGGCCGATGCTGAACTTCCACGCCACCCTGTCCGCACGCTGGCAGGTCAAGAAGGGCGCCTACAAGGCCGGCACGGCGGACGAGATCCCGATCGAGGTGTATTACGACGCCAAGCATCCCTACAACGTGGATCGCATGATCGAGTCGGTGCAGAAGTCGCTGGCCTA
>DATJBR010000339.1:0-11714 GCA_035515255.1 Lysobacter sp.
TGGGCTGGAAACCGGCGCCAAGGTCGATTACCGGCTGCAGTCGGCCGAGTCGCTGGCGGCCGAGATGCCGGGCCGGTTCGATGCCGTCACCTGCATGGAAATGCTGGAGCACGTGCCGGATCCCGGTGCGGTCATCGACGCCTGCGCCGCGCTGTTGAAGCCGGGCGGTCGCCTGTTCCTGTCGACATTGAACCGCACCCCGGCCGCGTTCGCGCTGGCGATCGTCGGTGCGGAATACATCGCCCGCCTGCTGTCCACTGGCACACATCGCTACCGCGATTTCATCAAGCCGTCCGAACTGGGCGGATGGCTACGCGCCGCCGGCCTGCAGCTGGAGGACGTCAGCGGCCTGATGTACGAACCGTGGCGCAACGCGGCGCGGTTGACGAAGCGTACCGATGTCAATTACCTGGCCTGCGCGCGCAAGCCGGCGTGACCGTGAAGTTCCCCCGGGCGGTACTGTTCGACCTTGACGGCACCCTGCTGGACAGCGCGCCGGACATGCTGGCGGCCATCAACATCATGCGTGTCGGGCGCGCCCGCCCGCCTATGGCGCTGGCCGAACTGCGCCCGCAGGTGTCCCGGGGCGCGCGGGCAATGGCGGCGGCGGCATTTCCGGATGTCGATGCGGATGAGCGCGAGCGCTGGATCCCCGAGTTCCTGGACCGTTACCAGCAGCAACTCGGTCGCCATGGCGCGCCGTTCGAGGGCGTCGAGGCGATGCTGGCGCGACTGGAATCGGCCGGCACCGTGTGGGGCATCGTCACCAACAAGCCCGAATATCTGGCGACCCAGTTGATCCCGCTGCTGGGCTGGCAGGAGCGCTGTGCGGTGTTGATCGGCGGCGACACGCTGGCGGCACGCAAGCCCGACCCGTTGCCGTTGACGGTGGCTGCCGACCGCATCGGCATCGCGTCGGCGGACTGCGTGTACGTCGGCGACGACGAACGCGACATCCTCGCCGCCCGCGCCGCCGGCATGCCCTCGGTGGTGGCGCTGTGGGGCTATCGACTGCCCGACGACGATCCGATGGATTGGCGCGGCGATGTGATGATCGACGACCCCATCCAGTTGGCCGATGCCGCGGCATGGCCCGGTACCCGATGAGCGACATCCATGAGCGGTACTCCAAGAACGAAATCCCATGAACGACAACAGTGATTTTGAGGGCGCGCAGCCCCATGCGCGCGACGACGCGCAGCGTCCCGCCGATGCGCGCGATGACGAGCCGGCCGCGCTCGCCAACTTCATCGACAAGTGGCGTGCCCGCTGGCCGGAGTGGAATGTGGCCGAAGTCTTCGTCCCTGCCGCACAGCGCCCGCTGGTACTGGCCTGGGCGACGTTGCAACAGGAGTTGATGGACGCCGCCTGGGGCGGAACCGATCCGCGCCCCGGCGTGGCCAAACTGGGCTGGTGGCAGGAAGAGCTGGCCGGCTGGAAACGCGGCGCTCGCCGGCATCCGCTGGGCACCGTGCTGCAGGCCCACCCTGCTCCGTGGGAGGCGTTGGCGGCAGCGTTGCCCGTTCTGGCGGACAGTCGCGAGCGGCCGGGAGAGGTGCGGGAAGCCTTTGCCAGGATGGAGCCGTTCGCGCAGGCAGTCGCCGATATCGAAGCGATCCTGTTTGCCGCGCCCGCCAGTGCAACCGACGCACAACTGGTTGCCGCAACGCTGCTGCAAGCCCGATTCGCCCAGCCCGGCGACGGGCACGTGCCGCTGGACATGCTGGCCCGGGCCGGCAACGGCGACCCCCGTGGGGCCTGGGCGCGGGAGTTGCGGCAGCAATGGCCAACGCTGCCCGCCGGCAACCGCCCGCGACGTTTGTGGGCGGCGCTCGCAGCCCGGCGTCTGCGCCAACCGGATCCCGTCCGGCCGCTGTCGGCGTGGACCACGTTGCGGGTTGCCTGGCGAGCCGCGCGCGGATGAAGCGCAACCGGCCGGCATGGCCGGCCAGGTGACCCGTCGCCTATCCAGCGGCAGACTCCCGTTGCGTTCGGGGGTTCCGTTATGCTGCGGATGTCTGCACTACGGGGGGCGGGATGGCGACTTTGTCGGGATGGCGTCATGGCGTTCGGGGGCTGGCTGCGGCCGCGACCCTCGTCCTGCTTCCATGGATATCCTTCGCGGCGGAGCCGGCGTCGGCACCTGTCGCCGCATCCTCGAACCTTGCAACAGTCACCATCGCCCGGCTCGATGCCGATCCGGTGGCCATGGCCGTGGTCGCCGGGGAGCACGACAGGGATTTCGTGATGGTCGGAGGCAGCCGGATCCACGAGTTCCAACGCGAGCCACGCTGGTGGCGGGTCACGGTGGATCGTCGGGTGGAAGCGGTCGATGTGCCGCAACTGGTGGTGCAGGCTCCGCACCAGAACCGGATCGAAGTCTGGGCTCCCGGCCACATGCTGCCGGTGCTCCGCTCACTGGTCGGTCCGGACGCGGACCCGCGGTTTTCAACGCGTGGCCTGGTGGTGCCGCTGCCCGAGGGCGTGGACGGGGGTGAATCCATCTACCTGCGCGTGCATTCGCAGAGCGCCGTACCGATGCCGGTGTCGATCGAATCCTTGGACAACGTGCACCGGGCGGACCTGGCCCACGTCGCCTGGAGGACGGTGTTGCTGGCGGGCCTGACATTGCTGGCGATCCTGGCGCTGGGGTTCTGGATCGGGATCGGCGAGCGCAGCTACGTCTATCTCATGCTGACCCTGCTTGCCCAGGCCGGCTTTTTCGCCGCCAGTGGCGGGGAGTTCCGGATGCTGCCCGGCATTGCCGA
The DNA here is from genome assembly GCA_035515255.1 of Lysobacter sp. Classification (GTDB taxonomy): domain Bacteria; phylum Pseudomonadota; class Gammaproteobacteria; order Xanthomonadales; family Xanthomonadaceae; genus Novilysobacter. The sequence goes on from DATJBR010000339.1 coordinate 2,769, forward strand.
GAACGTCGGCGCCGATCCGCGTCTGCCGCGGTTGTTTGCCCTGATCGCCGCACTTTCCAGCCTGGTGTTCCTGGTCCATTACCTGGATCTGCGGGTGCGGCAAGCGGCGCTGATGCGGGTGCTGACCGGGTGCGGCATGGTGTTTGGCCTGTTGACCCTGGTTACCTTGGTCAGCGCCGCGCGATGGATCGCCATCACCGCCAACCTGGTACTGATGCTGGCGACGGCTGTGGTGCTGGTGGCGGCGGTGCTGGGCTGCCTGCAGCGGCATCGACCGGCGTATTTCCTGTTGCTGTCGTGGCTGCCGATGATGGCGCTGCTGCTGGTCCGGACTGGCGAGGTGCTCGGGATCTGGGCCGGTCCACCCTGGTTGATCCATGCGTTCCCGGCGACGTTCGTGCTGTCGGGCCTGGTGATCATGATCGGCCTGAGCGACACCCTGCAGCAGCTGCGGCGAGACCGCGACCATGCCAGCCGGCTGGCGACGTTCGATGGGCTGACCGGTGCGATGTCGCGCCCTGCGATCGAGGCGCGGCTGCTGGCCTGCGTCGAGGAGTCGCACCACAGCGGACTGCCGCTGTCGGTGGTGTTCTTCGATATCGACAAGTTCAAGCGGATCAACGATGACTACGGTCATGGCGTTGGCGATGGCTGCCTGAAGATCATCGTTCTGCGCACCCGCAACCGCCTGCGTACCTACGACCTGTTCGGTCGCTGGGGTGGCGATGAGGTGCTGGTGCTGCTGCCGGACACGCGGCTGGAGGAGGCCATCGGGGTGGCGGAGAACCTGCGCTCGGCTGTCAATTGCCGGCCGTTGTCGATCAATGGCCACGTATTCGATGCCAGCCTGAGTCTGGGCGTCGCGGAACTGGCTCCCGGCGAAAGCGCGTCGGAATTGCTGGAGCGTGCCGATGCGGCCTTGTACGCCAGCAAGTCCGCGGGACGCGACCGCGTGAGCGGGGGCAGCCCGGTATTGCCGAAGCGGGTCGCGTCCGCCTGAAGGTCGTTGCGCGAAGACTGCGACGTGCGAAGACGGCAGCCGGAAAAAACGGCATCGGCCGCCGGTTGTTCTTGACCGGTTGTTTCGAGCCGGCAGCTGGCGTTACTTGCCGCGCTCCAGCACCAGCAGTGGATCGATCCGCACGTCCAGCCAGTTCATGCCCCAGTGCAGGTGCGGCCCGGTCGCGCGACCGGTGGCGCCCACGGCTCCGATCACATCACCCTGCCGGACCGTGTCGCCGACCTTCACGTCCATCCGCGACAGATGCAGGAAATTGGAACTGATGCCGTGTCCGTGGTCGAGCAGCAGGGTGCCGCCGGTCAGGTAGAGATCGCCGACGAAGGTGATCACGCCCGATGCCGGAGCCGTGACCGGGGTGCCGTTGGCGACGGCAATGTCCATGCCCGAGTGGGCCGACCCCGGGGCACCGTTGTAGATGCGCTGGTTGCCGAAGCGGCCGCTGATGCGCCCGCGCACCGGCCAGCTGAAGGTCTCGGTGAACCCGGTGCGGGCATCGTCGCGGGCACGGGCGGCGCTGACCCTGGCCTGCTCGCGGGCGATGCGTTCGGCGATTGCCGGTGGTGGCTGCACGGTCTTCGCGGGGACGCCGTTGACGCGTTCGACCGGCCAGTCACGTGGCGTGACAGCAATGGCGCGGGTTTCGCGCTGCCCATCCGGACGCTTGATCTCGACATTGACCGGGCCGCTTTCATCGCGGGCGATACCGAAGGCCACCGTCCCGTAGGAAGTCACGCGCAGATCGCGGCCGGCGTACCGCACCTGGCTGCCGGCGGGCACCTTGCCGATCACCAGCGAACCTTGCGGCACCGAGCCGGGAAACACGACGCGGGCGTCGGCGGAGGGAGCAACCGGAGTCGATATGGCGGCCTGGGACGTGGATCCACCATGCGCGACCGTCAGATGGGTGGCAACGCAGGCGGCAAGCAGCACCGCGCCGGCGGCCATGCATCGCATCCGGCCCACGGCAGTGGCGCGGCCGTTCGTCGTCGTGCGGATCAGTGGTCCGCAGGCGCCCCTCCTCACCCTCATCGATCGAATGCCAGACGCTGCCCTTGAGGCGACCCCACCAGCCGGGTGCCGTCCCAGGCCAGCACACCGTTGACCCAGGTCGAGGCGATCCGGCTGTGGAAGGTCCGGCCCTCGAACGGCGACCAGCCGCATTTGGACAGCACGTCCTCGCGACGCACGGTCAGCGGGGTGTCGTCGATCAAGACCAGGTCGGCCGCGTAGCCCTCGCGCAGGAAACCGCGCCCCTGCACATCGAACAGCTGTGCCGGCGCGTGGGCGAACTTCTGCACGACCTGGGCGGTGGTCAGATGGCCTTCGTGGACCAGCTCCAGCGCGGCGTTGAGCGCGTATTGCACCAGCGGCAATCCGCTGGGCGCCTTCGTGTAGGGCTGCTGCTTTTCTTCCAGCAGGTGCGGTGCGTGGTCGGTGGCGAGCACGTCGATGATGTCGTCGGCCAGCGCGCGTACCAGTGCCTCGCGGTCGGCCGGGTCCTTGATCGCCGGGTTGCATTTGATCAGGTGGCCGAGCGCGGCGTAATCGCTGCGGTCGAAGCGCAGAAAGTGGATGCAGGTTTCGGCGGTGATCTGCTTGCGGCTGCCATCGGCGCGGATCAGCGGCCCGGCCTCGAACAACGCCAGCTCGTCGGCTGTCGATATATGCAGCACGTGCAGCCGGGTGCCGTGCCGGCGCGCCAGCGAGATCGCCAGCTGGGTCGACTTCATGCAGGCCTCGCGCGAGCGGATGTCCGGGTGGCACTCGGCCGGAATGTCGTCGCCGTACTTCGCCTTGTAGCGGGCGGTGGCGGCCTCGATCATCGGGGTGTCTTCGCAGTGCGTGATGATCGGCGTGGGCACGTCGCGGAACACCGCGTCGAGCACTTCCGGATCGTCCACCAGCATGTTGCCGGTGGAGGCGCCCATGAACACCTTGACCCCGGGCGCGCTGCGCGGATCCAGCCGCTGGATCGCCTCCAGGTTGTCGGTGCTGGTGCCCAGGTAGAAGCCGTGGTTGCCCCATGCGCGGCCCGCGGCGCGGCGGTACTTGTCCTCCAGCGCGGTGGCATCCAGCGTCGGCGGGCTGGTGTTGGGCATGTCCATGAAGCTGGTCAGGCCACCGGCGACCGCGGCGGCCGATTCGATCGCCATGTCGGCCTTGTATTCCATGCCCGGCTCACGGAAGTGGACCTGGTCGTCGATCATGCCCGGCAGCAGACGGCGGCCGGCGGCATCGACCACGACTTCGCCGGTCCGGGCGGACAGGCCGGTGCCGATTTCCACGATCAGGCCGTCCTTCACGCGCAGGTCGCCGTCGAATTCACGACCTTCATTGACGAGGCGGGCATTGACGACAAGCGTGGCAGGCGATGACGTTGCAGACGAAGGCATGGGGGCGTCCTTGGGGTCGAGGGGAGTCAGGAGGGTGGGGGGACCGGGTCGTGTCCGCCCGGGTGCAGGGGGTGGCAACGCAGGATGCGCCTCAGGGCGAGCCAGCTGCCCTTGATCGCACCGAAACGTGCGATCGCCTGCATCGCGTATTCCGAACAGGTGGGGTGGAAGCGGCAGCGTGGCCCGAGCAGGGGACTGATCCAGCGTTTGTAGCCGCGCAACAGGGCGATGAGCAGACGGTCGATCACGGGTTGTCGAATGCAGGCACGCATCACCGATGGGAGGTAGGATGATCCGGATCGATGTCCGGGCCAGCACAGGGCGGTGGAAAATCGCCCTGGACTCCCTGGGGACTTCCTGGAAGTCTTGCGGGTATTTCGTGGCGCGGTTGCCGCAGGTGCTGGGTCAGGGTATAACAGCGCGCTTTCCCGTCACAAGGGAACTGAAAAAGGACAGGTGGCTCGTGGCCGTGAAAAAAACCGCGACTAAGGTCGCCAAGACCATCCAGAAGACCGCCAAAACGGCCGCCAAGAAGGCTGTGACGAAGAAACCGGCGGTCGGAAAAGTGACTGCGGCCAAGGCTCCTGCCGCAAAGAAGTCCGCAGTGTCGAAGGCTCCGGCAGCCAAGAAGGTCGTGGCTGTCAAGAAGGTCGTGGCTGTCAAGAAGGTTGCCGCGACCGGGAAGTCGACAGCGAAGACTGCCTCGGGCAAGCCGGCGGCAGCGAAGAAACCAGTTATTGCGAACAAGAAGGTAACCAAGATCATCGACAAGAAGCCGGCCGCAAAGAAGGCGGTCAAGGCAACCAAGGTTCCGGTTGCAAAGAAGGCGGCAGCCAAGAAGGCCGTCGCCAAGGAAACCCCCGTCAAAAAGGCTGTCGTCAAGAAGGTTGCAGTCAAAACGACTGCTGCCACGAAGGCGACGGTCAAGAAAAGCGTGGCCGCAACCAAGCCGGCAGCTGCCGGCAAGGCAGTGAAAAAAGCCAGTGTCACTGCCTCGTCCAAGGCAGCCACTCCTGTAAAATCCGCACCTGTAGTGAAGGCGTCGCCGCCCCAGGCCGCAGCACCTGCCAAGCGTCGGCTCGGCAAGGTGGCCGTGGCGGTTGCAGCCAAGCCGCAAGCTCCCGTGTCCCGAGGCAAGGTCAAAGTCGTGCCGTATAAAACAGAAAAAGGCAGCGGTCGCCCCATCGTTCCCAAAGGCTATGTGCCTGCGGCCGATGAGGAGTACATGAGCCCGTTGCAACTCGAATACTTCCGCCAGCGCCTGCTGCAGTGGCGCGACGATCTGGTGGAGGAATCCAAGCAGACCATCGAGAACCTCAAGGACGAAGTCCGTGACGTCGGCGACGAGGCCGAGCGCGCGACCCGCGAAACCGAGAACTCGCTGGAACTGCGGACCCGTGACCGCTATCGCAAGCTGATCAGCAAGATCGACAGCACGCTCAAGCGGGTCGATTCGGGTGACTATGGTTTCTGCGTCGACACCGGCGAAGAAATCGGTCTGGAGCGCATGGACGCCCGGCTGACCGCCGAGCGCACGATCGACGCACAGGAGCGTTGGGAGCACCTGCGCAAGCAGATGGGCGATTGACCCTCCTGCACCTGGCCATCGCTTGATCCGGAAACCCCGCCGCTGGCGGGGTTTTTCATGGTGCCGAAGATGTCACTGCGAAGTGCTCACCCCGGTCCTGCCTCGGGGGCGTGCCTGGTTACTTCTTCTGTGCGAGCAGCGCCTGGTCGGCCTTGCCGCGGATGAAACCAAGCAGGGCGGTCAGTCCGTTGCTGCGGGTCGGCGAGAGGTGCTTGGCCAGGCCGATGTCGGCGATGTAGCTGGCATCGGTGGATACGATCTCTTCGGCGCTGCGGCCGGAGTAGACCCGCAGGGCCAGGTAGACCAGGCCGGAGACGATGGCCGAATCGCTGATCGCGTGGAAGTCGAGCTTGCCGGCATCGCCATCGGCCACGATCCAGACCAGCGACTGGCAGCCGCGCAGGCGGTGCTCCTCGGTTTTCCACTCAGCCGGGAGGTCCGGCAACTTGCGGCCCAGATCGATCAGGTACTGGTAACGTTCCGACCAGTCGCCGAAGAACGCGAATTCGTCGCGGATGGCGGCCTGGGCCTCGGCGGGCGTGGCTTCAAGCGGGAATGGGGTGGAGATCACTGCGGGGCTCGTCTGAAGAGGGATTTGCACGGTTTGCTGTTTGCGGTGGCATTGGACTCACGCCCGTTTCCAGCGTACGCCCGCCGGGGTGTCTTCCAGCAGGATGCCTTCGTCCGCCAGCTGCTTGCGGATGGCGTCGGCCCGGGCGAAGTCACGGGTCTGTTTGGCAGAGTCGCGCTCGTCGACCAGCGCCTGGATACGTACATCGTCATCGTGGCCGGCGCCACGGGCGAACCACGCCTGCGGGTCCTGCTGCAGCAGGCCCAGAGCCAGTCCGGCACCGAGCAGCTCGGCCTTGAACTGCCGCTTGTCGTCGACCGAGACGGCCTTGCGCGCCTGGCCGGCAATCCGTGCCAGTTCGGCCAGTGCCTGCGGCGTATTGAGGTCGTCGTCCAGGATGGTCTCGATGCTCGTCGGAATGCCCGGGGCAGTGTCGATATCCGCCAGCTCGCGCAGCGTTCCGTACAGCCGGTCCAGGGTGCGCACGCTTTGTTCGATCAACCCGTCCGACCAGTCCAGCGGTTGGCGGTAATGCGCCGACAACAACGCGTAGCGCAAGGCCTCGGGGGGATGGGCCTGCACGAGGTCGTGGATTTTCTCGATGTTGCCCAGCGACTTGCTCATCTTGGCGCCGTCGAAGTTCAGCATCCCGTTATGCAGCCACCAGCGGGCGAACGGCTTGCCGCCGTGGGCGCACTCGCTCTGTGCGATCTCGTTTTCGTGGTGCGGAAACTGCAGGTCGACGCCGCCGGCGTGGATATCGATGGTCTCGCCCAGGTGGGCGGCCGCCATCGCCGAGCACTCGATGTGCCAGCCCGGACGGCCGCGGCCCCATGGTGACTCCCACCCGGGAAGGTCGTCGGTGGAAGGCTTCCACAGCACGAAATCGCCGGGATCGCGCTTGTAGGGAGCCACGTCGACGCGTGCGCCGGCCAGCATGTCCTCGGTGTTGCGCCGCGACAGCTTGCCGTAACCGTTGTAGCTGGCAACCGCAAACAGCACGTGGCCCTCCGCAGCGTACGCGTGGCCGGAGGCGATCAGCTGCTCGATCATGGTGATGATCTGGCCGATGTGAGCGGTGGCTTCAGGCTCGATATCCGGCGGCGCGACGCCCAGCGCCGCCATGTCCTCACGGTAGGCGGCGGAGAAGCGGTCGGTGATGGTCGAGATCGGCACGCCCTGTTCGCGCGCCGCCGCGTTGATCTTGTCGTCCACGTCGGTGATGTTGCGGGCGTAGGCGAGCGCGCCATAGCGGCGGCGCAGCAGGTCGGCCAGTACCCCGAAGACCACCGGCCCGCGGGCGTTTCCGATGTGGACGTAGTTGTAGACGGTCGGCCCGCAGACGTACATCGTGGGGCGGGCGGGATCGGTCGGCGCGAACGCTTCGAGCCGTCGGCTCAGGCTGTTGTATAGATGCAGGCTCATGGGGGGCGGTGCAAAGGGATTGCGGCATTCTAGCCTTCGCCGCTGCTGGCCGGCATTGGCGGGCGGCACGACAGCGGCGATTCAGCCGGGCGTGTCTGCGGACGAATACACTTGCCGCACCCCGTTCACAGAGCCTTCCGACACGATGACCCGTCTTCGCTTGTTGCTGCCGACCCTGCTGTTTGCCTCGGCAATGGTCCCGGCGTGGGCGCAGGACACCACGGTGATCCAGTCGGAGAACGTCCGTTTTGCCTACGCCCAGGTACTGCGGGTGACGCCGGTCTACCAGACGTTGACGGCAAACGCCGTGGAAGAGCAATGCAAGCCGGTGGCATCGCCCGAGGAGTCCGAATCCCGCCTGGCGCGGGTGGTCGGGGCGGTCAAGGGTGCGTTGGGTCGTCAGTCGGACGAGGTGCCGTTGTCGGAGGACTGCGAGCCGGTCACGGTACGGCGGGAGTTCCACCGGCCGATCGCCTACGACGTCGATTACGTCTACAAGGGCTCCAAATACCGCTCGCGCCTGCCCGACGATCCCGGCAACCGCCTGCGGATCCGGATCGGCGTGACGCCGGTGGTCAGCGGCATCCGTGACAACTGAGCGCGTGGTCGGAGTGCTTGCCGGGAGGCGCGATGCATGCGAGCATCCGCGTTCGATGATTTCCCTCCGCGCCGACGCCGACATCCTGACCTCCGCCTACATGGCGGCAGGTATGACCTCGCGCGCGCGCCGACCGTTGCCTTCCAATCCGGCCGGGTAGCTGTTCGCACGCACACGCAAAACAGGCGTGACACACGAAAAAGCCCAGCCGCCGCGCTGGGCTTTTTGCGTTTTGCCCTACGTGGGCAGCCCCTCCCGACACCTCACATGACACCTCACCACGGAACCACTGCGATGACTCCCAGGCACTTCCTCAACACCCAGGACTGGTCGCGCCCCGACCTTGACGCGCTGCTGTTGCAGGCGGCGGCGTTCAAGCGCGACAAGCTGGGCGACCAGCTCAAGGGCAGGTCGATCGCGCTGGTGTTCTTCAACCCGTCGATGCGCACGCGGACCAGTTTCGAGCTGGGCGCGTTCCAGCTCGGCGCGCATGCCGTGGTGCTGCAGCCGGGCAAGGATGCATGGCCGATCGAGTTCGACCTGGGCACGGTGATGGATGGCGACACAGAGGAGCACATCGCCGAGGTGGCGCAGGTGCTGGGGCGCTACGTCGACCTGATCGGCGTGCGCGCGTTCCCGAAATTCGTCGACTGGTCGATCGACCGCCAGGACCGGGTGCTGGAGAGTTTCGCGAAGTACTCGCCGGTGCCGGTGATCAACATGGAAACCATCACCCACCCCTGCCAGGAACTGGCGCATGTGATGGCGCTGCAGGAGCACTTCGGTACCGCGGACCTGCGCGGCAGGAAGTTCGTGCTGACCTGGACCTACCACCCCAAGCCGCTGAATACCGCGGTCGCCAACTCGGCGCTGACCATCGCAACCCGGATGGGCATGGACGTGACGCTGTTGTGCCCGACGCCGGAGTACATCCTCGACGAGCGCTACATCGGCTGGGCGGCGCAGAACGTCGCCGAAAGTGGCGGCTCGCTCGCGGTCAGTCACGACATCGACAGCGCCTACGCAGGTGCCGACGTGGTGTACGCCAAGAGCTGGGGTGCGCTGCCGTATTTCGGCAACTGGGCACCGGAAAAACCCATCCGTGACCGGTACCAGCACTTCATGGTCGACGAGGCCAAGATGGCGAGAACCAACCACGGCGTGTTCAGCCACTGCCTGCCACTGCGCCGCAACGTCAAGGCGACCGACGCGGTGATGGACTCCCCACAGTGCATCGCGATCAACGAGGCCGAGAATCGGCTGCACGTGCAGAAAGCCATCATGGCGGCGCTCGTCAACCGGTAGCGAATGATTCCCTTCCCGCTGGACGGGTGAAGGCATGCGGCAACC
>DATJBR010000340.1:0-2616 GCA_035515255.1 Lysobacter sp.
CCCCTCCGCTGCCACTGCATCCATCGGCAACAACGCCGACTCGACCGCCTCCAGCGCACCGGCTTCCAACCAGCGCCGGGCCAGCTCCAGACGCATCTCGACAGACGGCCCCAACCCGGCCCGATCCAGTTCACGCAGGACGTCACTCTGCAACACGATCTCGTCCCGGCCAGTCCCGGTGTGGTCGAGCACCGCCCATCCCCGCTGCCGGGCCAGATCCTCACGCCCCCCATTGCGCGCAACGCGATAACGCATCACCGCGACGTCCAGCCGGCCCGGCTCGTCGCGGGCGATGGCGGCCAGCAGGTTCTCGGCCTCGGCCAGCTGCATGCGGCCCAGATACGCCTGCGCCTGTTCCCAACGCCCGTCGGTTTCCGCTTGCATCCCCGTGCTGATGAAGGTTTGCCTGACTTGGCCGAACCCCACCAGCACCCCGCCCATGATGGCGCCGCTGACGATGCCACCCGCGTGTGCATCGAACCCGATACCGATATCGTCATTGGCCAGCAGGTTGTAGACCTCCCAGCCCAGCCACGCCGGCAACAGCCAGATCGCCGGCGCGCGAACGTAGTCGAACACCACGCCGAACCAGTAGAAAAAGCGGACCGGCTGGCGCCCCCACACCACGCAGAAAACCCCCATCAGCGCCGCCACCGCACCCGATGCGCCGAGCCCGCCGCCGGCCTCGCCCCATCGCCACAGCAGCGACACCGCGCTGGAAGCGAACGCGCCCAGCAGGTACACGGCGAGAAACCGGCCCGGGCCGAGCGCACCTTCCACCAGCAGGCCGAGCGCAAGCAGGAACAGCATGTTGCCGATCAGGTGCATCGCGCCGCCATGCAGGAACGCGGCCGTCAGCATCCGCCCGGGATCGATTTCCGAACTGCGCAGGAGGTGGCGCAGGGTGAACACCTCGTCGAGTCGCGCATCGTAGGCGGCGCGCAAAGCCTTCCAGGCCGCCAACTCCGACGCGCTGTCGAACAACGCCCCCGCGTGCAGCGCGGTGACGAACTCCACATCGGTCAGCGTGCGCTGGGCGACCTCCGCGGCACGCTGGGCGATCGGCAGCCGTTCCAGTTTGGCGGCCGCATCGCTCTGGTGGGTGGCGAGCAGATGACGTTGATAGGCGGGCACTTCGTAACGCGCCAGCCCGGCCTGCTGGTACTGCCGTTGCGCCTGCATGATCGCCTCGTGGTCGCCGCTCTGCAGGCCGAAGAACACCCAGGCGTTGACCAGGATCAGCAGCGCGGTGATGAACGGAAACGTCGCGCGCGTCAGTGGATGGTGCAGTGGAATGATCAGCATGCGGGTCGGCGTTGGCGATGACTGCGCAGGGTCGTCGATACTGTCCCCCATACGCAAGAACGACGCGGCCGGTATCGACGGTTTCATCGACACCCTCCTTGCGCCCCGAATGAACTTCCGGAGTCACCCATGAGCCGCTGGCGTCCGCCCGTACCGGCAAGCACCGCATTGATCACCCGCGCCGGTCACGACCGCCTGAAGGCGGAGCTGGACGAGCTGTGGCGCGTCAAACGTCCCGAAGTGGTAAAGGCTTTGTCGGCCGCCGCGGCCGAGGGCGACCGTTCGGAGAATGCCGAATACACCTATCGCAAGAAGCAGCTCGGCGAGATCGACCGCCGCGTGCGCTACCTCAGCAAGCGGGTCCCGGCACTGCGCGTGGTCGATGCGGTGCCGTCCGACCCGCAGACGGTCTACTTCGGCGCGACGGTCGAGGTGGAGGACATCGCCAGCGGCGAGACGCGTCGCCACCGCATCGTCGGCCCCGACGAGACCGATGCCCGGCTCGGCTGGATCAGCATCGACTCGCCACTGGCGCGCGCGATGCTCAAGAAGCGGTTGGATGACGAGTTCGAGGCGCAGCTTCCCGGCGGCCCGCAACGGTTCGTGATCGTGGACGTGCAATACGCGGGCTGATCGTTGCAACCAGCAAACCCGTGACCTTTCAACGAGGTCGCACGGTCAGGCTGTTGCGCGCGGCAGACAGCCTCCACTGGCGCGCACTCAATCCTCGAAAGACACCTCGCCGAACAGGTCGTGCTCGTCGCTGCCCATGATCTCCACGTCGGCGAAATCACCCGGCTTGAGACCGGCGAAGTAGCCGTTCTGGATCTGCACCACGCCATCGATCTACGGCGCGTCGGTCATCGAGCGGGCAATCGCCAGCTCGCCATCGACCGCGTCGACGATGCACCGCTGCACGCTGCCGACCTTGGCCTCCAGCTTCATCGCGGAGATCTCGGCCTGACGCTCCATGAACCGGGCCAGCCGCTCCTGCTTGACCGCCTCATCGACCGGATCTGGCAGTTCGTTCGCCTTCGCGCCTTCCACCGGCGAATAGGCGAACGCACCTACGCGATCCAGTTGCGCCTCGTCGAGGAAGTCCAGCAACTCCTCGAACTCCGCCTCGGTCTCGCCGGGGAAACCGACGATGAAGGTCGAGCGGATCGTCAACTCCGGGCAGATCTCGCGCCAGCGGTGGATGCGCGCCAGGGTCTTGTCGATCGCGCCGGGCCGCTTCATCAGCTTCAGCACGCGCGGACTGGCGTGCTGGAACGGGATATCCAGGTACGGCAGGATCTTGCCCTCCGCCAT
>DATJBR010000341.1:0-2104 GCA_035515255.1 Lysobacter sp.
GCGCCGCGCAGGAACTCACCGACGGTGCCTACGTCAACCTCGGCATCGGCCTGCCGACGCTGGTCGCCAACTACATCCCCGACGGCATGGACGTGTGGCTGCAGTCGGAAAACGGTCTGCTCGGCATCGGCCCGTTCCCGAACGAGGACGAGCTCGATGCCGACCTGATCAACGCCGGCAAGCAGACCGTCACCGCGCGTAAGGGCGCCAGCTACTTCGGCAGCCACGACAGCTTCGCGATGATCCGCGGCGGCCACATCGACCTGGCGATCCTCGGCGCGATGGAGGTCACCGACAAAGGGGACCTGGCCAACTGGATGGTGCCCGGCAAGATGGTCAAGGGCATGGGCGGCGCGATGGATCTGGTTGCCGGCGTGCAGCGCGTGGTCGTGCTGATGGAGCACACCACCCGCCAGGGCACATCGAAGATCCTGCCCGAATGCACCCTGCCGCTGACCGGCGTCGGCGTGGTCAGCCGGATCATCACCGACCTGGCGGTGATGGACGTGACGCCGACCGGCCTGAAGCTGGTGGAGCTGGCCCCGGACGTGACCGAGGACGAACTGCGCGGAAAGACCGGGGTGCCGTTCACCCACGCCTGAGCAGGCTGCGAAGGGCGCCCAAAAGCCACTGTGAAGCCGCTCGCGAGGGCGGCTTCACTGCATCCGCCGGTTGGTAAATCCGGGCGCGCACCGGCGTCACGAAGTAGCATCGAGGGTCTTTCATCAGTCACGGATCGATCCACCACGGATCGCCCCGCGAACCGGACCGGCATGCCCGAGCAGCACCTCCTCTCCCACCTCGATCGCCTGGAAGCGGAGAGCATCCACATCCTGCGCGAGGTTGCCGGCGAGTTCCGCAACCCGGTGATGATGTATTCGGTCGGCAAGGACAGCTCGGTCCTGCTCCACCTGCTGCTCAAGGCGTTCTACCCGGCCCGGCCGCCGATCCCGCTGCTGCACGTCGACACCGGCTGGAAGTTCAGCGAGATGATCGCCTTCCGCGACCGCCGCGCCCACGAGACCGGCGTCACGCTGCACACCTGGACCAACCCCGATGGCATCGCCCAGGGCATCGGTCCGGTCAGCCACGGCGCCACCATGCATACCGACGTGATGAAGACCCAGGCGCTCAGGCAGGCGCTGGATCATTGGGGCTTCGACGCAGCGATCGGCGGCGCCCGCCGCGACGAGGAGAAATCCCGCGCGAAGGAGCGCATCTTCTCGTTCCGCAACGCCCGGCATCGCTGGGACCCGAAGAACCAGCGCGCGGAATTGTGGGACCTCTACAACACCCGTATCCACAAGGGTGAATCGGTCCGGGTGTTCCCGATTTCCAACTGGACCGAACTGGACATCTGGCTGTACGTCTACCGCGAGAACATCCCGGTGCCTTCGCTGTATTTCGCCAAGGAGCGCCCGGTCGTCGAACGCGACGGCGCGCTGATCCTGGTCGACGACGACCGCCTGCCCTTGCAGGAGGGTGAGGTGCCGATGCGGAAGATGGTCCGCTTCCGCACTTTGGGCTGCTATCCGTTGACCGGCGCGATCGAGTCGGAGGCCACCACGCTGGAGGCGATCATCGCCGAGATGCTGGTCTCCACCACGTCCGAGCGCAGCGGCCGGGTGATCGATCACGACCCCGCCGCGTCGATGGAGAAGAAGAAGCAGGAGGGCTACTTCTGATGCAACCCATCGATCCGGACGCGTCCGCCACGGTCGCCGCCTACCTGCGCCGGCATGAGACCAAAAGCCTGCTGCGCTTCATCACCTGCGGCAGCGTCGACGACGGCAAGAGCACCTTGATCGGCCGGCTCCTGCACGATGCGCGGCTGCTGCTCGACGACCAGGTCGCCTCGCTCGCGGCCGACAGCCGCCGTCACGGCACCCAGGGTGAAGACATCGACTTCGCGCTGCTGGTCGACGGCCTGGCAGCCGAGCGCGAACAGGGCATCACCATCGACGTCGCCTACCGCTTCTTCGACACCGACAAGCGCAAGTTCATCGTCGCCGACTGTCCCGGGCACGAGCAGTACACCCGCAACATGGCCACCGGCGCCTCCACCGCCGACTTGGCCATCGTGCTGGTGGATGCCCGCAAGGGG
>DATJBR010000342.1:0-2412 GCA_035515255.1 Lysobacter sp.
CAGTTTCGTGTCGGCACGCATCATCGGCGACAAGCCGCCGGTGGACGACGGTTCGGGCAAGGGCAATGCCGTCACCGACGGCTCGTGGCTGGGCATGGTCCACGCCGACCTGATCAAGGCCGGTGCGAAAATCTCCAACAATTCCTGGGGCGGTTTGTACTGGAACGGCGACAACGTCACCACGACCTTCATCAATGCGATGAAGCCGTTCGTGGTGGACTGGGGCGGACTGGTGGTGTTCGCGACCGGCAACGAATCGTTCGACGACCCGAGCGATACCGCGTCGCTGCCGAGCCAGGGCGCCGGTGCGAACATCCTCGAACGCGGCTGGCTCGCCGTCGCCGCGCTGGATACGCTGGAGCCCACCAAGCTGGCCGATTATTCCAACGCCTGCGGCCTGGCGATGAACTATTGCCTGGTGGCACCGGGCTACGTGGTGTTCACCGACGTCAACGACACGCCGGGCAATCCTACCTACTGGGTGGCCAAGGGCACTTCGTTCGCGGCCCCGCAGGTCGCCGGCGCTGCGGCGCTGGTGTGGGAGGCGTTCCCGTACTTCGACAACGACCTGGTCCGGCAGACCCTGCTGGGCACGGCGGTGGATCTCGGAGCGCCCGGCGTGGATGCGGTCTTCGGCCACGGCCTGCTGGACGTGGGCAAGGCCGTGCAGGGACCGGGGCGGCTCGACTGGGGCCAGGTCACCGCGGCCTTCAATGGCGGCCTGTCGACCTGGTCCAATCCGATCAGCGGAGCGGGCGGTATCACCAAGGCCGGCGACGGCCATCTCGACCTGACCGGCGAGAACACCTACCGGGGCAAGACCGTGGTCCAGGCGGGCACCTTGTCCTCGCTGCACGACTTGCCGGGCGCGGTGGAGGTGAAGGCGAGCGGGCTGCTGTTGCTGGACGATATTTCGGTGCACGGTTCGCTGCGCAACGAAGGCATCAGCATGTTCTATGGCGGCGGCTCGAGCGGTGCCGTGCATACCATCAATGGCGCTTTCACCCAGACCGCGACCGGCGTGCTGGCGTTCGATATCGGTTCGCGGCTGCAGGTAACCGGGCGCGCCGATATCGCCGGCGAGGTATTGGTGACCGGCATCACCGACGGCTACATCCGCTCCGCCCGCGAAACGTTCCTGACCGCGGACGCCGGCGTGTTCGGCACGTTTTCCGGCTGGTCGGCGGCCAGTGGCGTGTTTCTCGATGCCCAAATGGGTTACGACCCCAACAACGTCTGGTTCGACATCACCCGGCTGGATGTCAGCGCCGCGGCGCAGTCACTGGGCCTGACCACCGCGGCGGTGGGCAGCGCGGTGCGGATCGAGAACGCATTCCAGATCATCGATGGCGGCCAGACGGGAACGATCGGTTCGGCCGGTCCCGGCGGCTTGGGGGGCTTCATCGGCGGTGCTGCCGCGATCCAGTCCACATCGACGGCGGCCGCGGCGGAGCGTTCGCTGGCGAGCCTGTCCGGCGAGTCGCACGCCGCCGATACCTCGTTCGCGATGATGGCGATGGAGGACAGCCGTCACGCGCTGGAATCCCGTCTGGATGCGCTGGACGGGAGTTCGCATGCGGGTGCCTGGGCCAACCGTCTGGGCGGCGAACGCTTGATGTCGCATGCCCGGCTGGATGCCAACGGCTGGATGCTCGGTCACGATCAGCGGCTGGGCGAGCACCTGATGGTAGGCGGTGCATTTGGCCAGGTCGATGGCTATGCCCACAACGATCTGCGTCGCGATCGGGAGCACAACCGCCAGTACGAGGGCCAGCTCTACGCGGCCTGGAATGCGGACGGTCACTACCTACTGGGTCGCCTCGCGACCGGCCGGATGGACCGCCAGATGCAGCGCGAGATCCTGCTTGGCGCGGACCGTTACGGCGTCGGGGCGGATTACGCCAACCGCTACACCAGCTTCGGCGTGCAGGCCGGCCACCGTTTTGCCGTTGCCGGCGGCACGCTGACGCCGTATCTCGGTACGGAAACGCTGCAGCTGGATCGCGGCGGTTTTGCCGAGCAGGGCGCGGTCGGCTTCGGCCTCAGCACCGAAGGCTCCCGTCTGCAGGCCACTCGTGCCCTGGTGGGAACCCGGATCGAGCAGCAGTGGCGCTTCGGCGAGTCACTGGTGAGCGTGCAGGGACGGCTGGAGTGGCAGCGCCTGCTGTCGCAGTCCGGCAGTGCGATCGACGCCCGCTTTACCGGCGTGGAAGCGTGGTCGCCGATCAGCGGCGCGGGCCTGGGCGAGGAAGCGACCGTGTTCGGTGTCGGCCTGCGTATCGACCCGCACGCCGTCGGAGGTGATCTTGCGGTAGGCCGTGGTGTCCTTGCCGAGCGGGAACAACGGGGTGTGACGGTAGGGCGGGAGCGCATGCGAGGTCAGGGGCGCGTTCATGGACAACTCGTCTGAGG
>DATJBR010000343.1:0-2520 GCA_035515255.1 Lysobacter sp.
CTTGATCCTCAGCGCCGACACAGGCCAAGCCGTCCGTCGCGCGGTGATGGAAGCCGGTCATTCGCTGTTGGCCAAACCGCTCAAGCCGCTGGCGCTGAAGTCCGTGCTCGACCGCTTGCTCGCCGCGAGCGAAGTGCGCCATGCGCCCCCGGTGCCTGTGGCTCACCCGGCTCCGACAAGCTGCACCTTATCGTCTGTGCCGTGACTGCCTGTCCATGCAAGTGCGGCGGGTACATCCGAGGAGTCGATGCATGAGGGCCGTTCGCTTGAAATGCTTCCGCTGGCGCGTCGCCCTGATGACCGCAGTGGTGATCGCGGTGCTGCTGGCCGGCTGCGCGGATCAGCCGCCAGAGGCGCTGGGCACCCTGGAGTTCGACCGCATCACGCTGCCTGCGCCGGCGGCCGAGCGGATCGTGGCGATCCATGTTCGCGAGGGGCAGCGGGTCGCTACGGGGCAGTTGATGCTGCAACTGGAGGAGACCGCGACCGGTTCCACCACCCGGGCACTGCAGGCCCAGGCGGCGGGCCAACGCAGCGCGCTGGAGGAACTTGAGGCCGGCCCGCGGAGCGAGGAGATCGACCGCGCCCGCGCCGAACTCGCCGCCGCGCAGGCACAGGCCCGCGAAGCGGATGCGTATTATGCCCGCCTGCAACCGCTTGGCCGCCAACAACTGGTAGCCGCCGCCGATGTCGACAACGCACGCGCCGCGGCCGCCACCGCCGCCGCCAGTGCCCGCGCCGCACAGGCGGCGTTGGACGAACTGGAACACGGCACCCGCAAGGAACAGATCGCCCGGGGCGCGGCTGCGCTGGAAGCGGCCACCGCACAGGTCGCCGCGCAACAGGTGAGCCTGGACAAGCTGAGCGTGGTGGCACCGCGTGCAGGCGTGATCGACAGCCTGCCGTACAAGCTGGGCGATCAGGCCCCGGTCGGCGCGCCGTTGGCGGTGATGCTGGTGGGCGACGCGCCGTACGCGCGGGTCTACGTGCCCGAGCCCATCCGGGCGGATGTCGCGGTGGGGCAGCCGGTCAAGGTGTTCGTGGACGGCCGGATGCAGGCATTGGACGGCCGGGTACGGATGGTGCGCAGCGAGCCGAGCTTCACCCCGTACTACGCGTTGATCGGCGATGACGTCGCACGTCTGAGCTACCTCGCCGAGATCGACCTGACGGTGGCGGAGGCGGCATCGTTGCCCGCCGGGCTGCCGGTGCGGGTCGAGTTTTTGCCGGGCGGAAATTGATGGCGCCGCGTGCGATCCAGACGGACGCCGCGCGCGGTCCCGACGGGAGCGGCTCGGACCAGAGCAGCCCGGAGCGCGGCGAACCCGTCATTCAAACGCGCGGAATGACCAAGCATTTCGGTTCGGTCGTTGCCGTCGATCATGTGGATCTGAGTGTTCCCAAGGCCAGCGTGTACGGCTTCCTGGGCCCCAACGGTTCGGGCAAATCGACCGCGATCCGGATGCTCTGCGGCCTGCTGACCCCCACCGACGGCGACATCCAGGTACTGGGTCTGCGCATTCCCGAGCAGACCGGGGAACTGCGCCAGCGGATCGGTTACATGACCCAGAAATTCTCGTTGTTCGACGACCTCGGCGTGCGCGAAAACCTGGAGTTCATGGCCGCGGTGCAGGGGCTGTCGAAGGCGGAGGCGCGCGACCGCGTGGGCAGGCTGATCGCGCAATACCATTTTGATGATCGTCAGGACCAACTCGCCGGCAGCCTGAGCGGTGGCCAGAAACAGCGTCTGGCGCTGGCCTGCGCGACCGTCCACCGGCCGGAACTGCTGTTCCTGGACGAGCCCACCAGCGCGGTGGACCCCGAGTCGCGCCGCGATTTCTGGGAGAAGTTGTTCGAGCTGGCCGATGCCGGTACCACGATCCTCGTCTCCACCCATTACATGGACGAAGCCGAGCGTTGTCATCGGCTGGCGATCCTCGACGAAGGCAGGCTGGTGGCCGACGGCACGCCCGATGAGCTGACCGCCCGCCTCGCCGGACGCACGGTGGAAGTGCAGGCCGAGCGGCCGCGGCAGGCGCAACGCGCGCTGGTCGATGTGGCCGGCGTGCTGAGCGTTGCCCAGATCGGCAACAAGCTGCGGGTGCTGGCCGGGGAGGGCATCGATGCGGCCCCGCGCGTGCGCCAGGCGTTGGCCGATGCCGGGCTGCACGCGCAATTGGCGGACAGCACGCCCACTCTGGAAGACGTGTTCGTCGACGTGACCCGCAAAGGCCGGCACGCGGAGTCAACGGCTTCGGCACCGCGAACGCCGGACGATTCACGACCTTCCGGGGCGGAGTCGCGGCCATGAACTGGCGTCGTCTCTCGGCGGTGGCGGTCAAGGAACTGCGCCAGATCCGCCGCGACCGCATGACCCTTGCAATGATCATCGGCATTCCGGTGATCCAGCTGGTCCTGTTCGGATTCGCCATCAACATGACCTTGCGCGGCCTGCCGACGGCAGTGGCGGATCAGGCCAATACCGCGGCTTCGCGGGCGGTCGTGATGGACCTGTTCGCC
>DATJBR010000344.1:0-12960 GCA_035515255.1 Lysobacter sp.
GTGACCGGCCTGCTCGCGGACGGCCACTTCCCGGTAGGCCTGGGCGGCGGGCACGAGATCGCTTTTGCCAGCTACCTGGGATTGGCAAACAGCCGCGATGCCGGACGCATCGCCATCGTCAACCTGGATGCGCACTTCGACCTGCGCGACAGCCCGATCGCCACCTCCGGGACCCCGTTCCGGCAGGCCCTCCGCCACGCCGCGGAACACGGCATCGCGCTGGACTATTTCTGCCTCGGTGTCAGCAAGGCCTCCAACACGCGCCGCCTGTTCCACACTGCGGACGAGACCGGCACGCGGTTCCTGATGGATGTGGACATGACCGCGGCCAATTCCGCCGCCCAGGTCGAGCAGCTCCTGCAGTGGCTGCAGCCGGTCGACTCGATCTACCTGACCGTCTGCCTGGATGTCCTGCCGCATGCAGTGGCGCCGGGTGTCAGCGCCGCCAACCCGCGGGGCGTCACGATGGAGACGCTGGAGCCGTTCATCGCCGCCATCGCGGGAACGGGCCGGTTGAAGCTCTGCGACATCGCGGAACTGTGCCCTCCGCTGGACCGGGACCACGTCACGGCCAAGGTCGCGGCGCGGCTGATCCACGGGCTGGTGCAGTGAACGCCCGGCCCTGGCGGCTTGCCTGCCCATCGCCGCCGCTTACGCAGCGGGTTTTCATGATCCGCAACCAGGCGTCGGCTCATAAAATGCCCGACACCCCCAACGTGCTCCGGTTAAAGTAACCGGTCATGTCCTCCCGCCTGCTACTGCGTGCCCTGCTCTGCATCGCCCTGATCCTCAACGGATCGGGACTCGCGGTGGCGGCCACGCAGATGCATGTGCAGCATGCCGCGATGGCCGGTGCGACGCCGGATTCACCGTCCACTCCGGCGGACTACGCGACCTGCATGGAGCATGCGACCGCGGCAACTCCCGCGACCGAAGCGCCGTTATCCAATGACCATTCCACCGCAGCGGATTGCTGCGCGGGCGCGTCCTGCGACGCCGCCTGCCCGACAGGCTTGCTGGCGACACTGACGGCGCCGGTCCAGGGATGGCGGATCGCTCCGCAGATCCTGGCCGTGCGTCCGGCCTTGGCCGACCATCCGGCCCCCGCGCTTCACAACCGGTACCGACCTCCGATCGGTTGAGTCCGGGTGCCGTTGTCCGGCGCCCGCTTCCGCCTGCCTGACGACGCGCCCTTTACCGGCGTCGATGCGGCAGAGGCGACAGGTTCCGTCCTTCCGGCGGAGCCCGACTTTCCCGATTTCACGGAGTGTTTCCATGCCCACCGATTCTTCCGGCCTCCCCCCGGCAGCGCCATCCCGCCGTCGTTTTGTCACCGGCCTGGCCGTCGGCGGCCTCGCTGCCGGCATGGGGCTCTGGCGCTTGCCGGCGCTTGCCGCCAGCGGCATTCCCCGGCCGTTGCAGACCCTCAGCGGCACCGACTTCGACCTGTCCATTGGCGGCTCGATGGTCGACTTCACCGGTCGCGCGCGTCCCGCCGTCACCGTCAATGGCACGCTGCCGGCGCCGCTGCTGCGCTGGCGCGAGGGCGACACGGTGACCGTGCGCGTGGCCAACCGCCTGCGCGATGCGTATTCGTCGATCCATTGGCACGGCATCCTGCTGCCGGCCAACATGGACGGCGTGCCCGGCCTGAGCTTCGACGGCATCGCACCGGGTGAGACCTTCACCTACAAGTTCCAGCTGCAGCAGTCCGGCACCTACTGGTACCACAGCCACTCGATGTTCCAGGAGCAGGCCGGGTTGTACGGCCCGATCATCGTCGAGCCACGCGCACCGGCGCCGTACCACTACGACCGCGAGCACGTGGTGCTGCTGTCGGACTGGACCGACATGGACCCCGGCGCGCTGTTCCGGCGCATGAAGAAGAACGCCAGCTACGACAACTACTACCAGCGCACCGTCGGCGACTTCGTGCGTGACGTGCGCGCCGACGGCCTCTCGGCCACGCTGCAGGACCGGAAGATGTGGGGGCAGATGCGGATGACGCCGTCCGACATCTCCGACATCAACGGCCACACCTACACCTTCCTGATGAACGGCACCGCGCCGGCCGGCAACTGGACCGGCCTGTTCCGTCCCGGCGAGAAGGTCCTGCTGCGCTTCATCAACGGCTCGGCGATGACCTATTTCGACGTGCGGATCCCCGGCCTGAAGATGACCGTGGTCGCCGCCGACGGGCAGTACATCCACCCCGTCACCGTCGATGAATTCCGCATCGCGGTGGCCGAGACCTTCGACGTGCTGGTCGAGCCGGCCGGAGCGGATGCGTTTGCGATCTTCGCCCAGGACATGGGCCGTACCGGTTACGCCCGCGGCACCCTCGCAGTGCGCCAGGGCCTGCAACCGCCAGTACCGATGCTGGATCCCCGCCCACTGCTGACCATGGACGACATGGGCCATGGCGGCATGGACCACGGAAGTACCAATCCATCCAACATGGACCATGCAGCCATGGGGCACGCCGGCCACGACATGAAGGCCATGGACCATTCGGCAGGCGGCATGCAGCAACACCCCACCAGTGAGACCGGCAACCCGCTGGTCGACATGCAGGCGATGTCGCTGGCGCCGAAGCTGGACGATCCCGGCATGGGCCTGCGCGACAACGGCCGCAAGGTACTGACCTACGCCGCGATGAAGAGCCTGTTCGACGATCCCGACGGCCGCGAGCCCAGCCGCGAGGTCGAATTGCACCTGACCGGCCACATGGAAAAGTTCGCCTGGTCGTTCAACGGCCAGAAGTTCGCCGATGCCGAACCGCTGCGGCTCAACTACGGCGAGCGCATGCGCATCGTGCTGGTCAACGACACCATGATGGGCCACCCCATCCACCTGCACGGCATGTGGAGCGACCTGGAGGACGAGAACGGCGACTTCCACCTGCGCAAGCACACCGTCGACATCCCGCCGGGCACCAAACGCAGCTACCGCGTCCGCGCCGATGCCCTGGGCCGCTGGGCCTTCCACTGCCACCTGCTGTACCACATGGAAGCCGGAATGATGCGCGAAGTGAGGGTCGAAGAATGAGCCGTTCTATTTATCCCGCCGCCACCGTGATGGCACTCGCCCTGGGACTGGCCCTGCATGGCACCGCTGTGGCCCAGGACCATCACGGCCATGCCGCGCCGACGCCGGTTGACCATTCCGCGCATCAACCGGCTCCGGCTCCACCTGCCAAGGCCTCCGGTCACTCGGGCAAGGACCACGGCACAGTGGACCACGCCGCAATGGGACACGGCAGCACCGACCACTCTGCGCACCAGCCCGCTCCAGCATCGCCTGCCAAGGCTTCCGGTCACTCGGGCATGGACCACGGCACGGTGGATCACGCGGCAATGGGGCACGGCGCACATCACGCAGCCCCGGCTCCACCCGCCAAGGCTTCCGATCATTCGGGTATGGATCACGGCGCGATGGATCACTCGACCATGGACCACGCTTCCATGGGGCATGGCACGCCGCCACGCACGGAACCGATCACGCCGATTCCGGTGGTGACCGAGGCCGACCGCGCGGCCGCATTCCCCGTGTTGAAACTTCCCATGGCGCACGCGCCCGAGATCAACCGCTACGTGGCGTTCAACCGCCTGGAAGCCTGGGATGCCAAGCCCGGTTCGGGTCAGCTCTGGGAAGGCCAGGCCTGGGTGGGCAGCGACCTCAACCGGCTGTGGCTGCGCACTGAAGGCGAACGCACCGGCGGCAAGACCGAATCGGCCCAGCTGGAAGCCTTCTACGGGCGCAGCGTGTCGACCTGGTGGGATGTGCTGGCCGGCGTCAGGCACGACTTCAACCCGGGCGGCTCGCAGACCTGGGCCGCGTTCGGCGTGCAGGGCCTGGCGCCCTACAAGTTCGAGGTCTCGGCCACCGCCTACGTCGGCGAGTCCGGCCAGACGGCGGCGAACGTGGAAGCCGAATACGAGCTGCTGCTGACCAACCGGCTGATCCTCCAGCCGCTGGTCGAGCTGACCGCGTTCGGCAAGGACGACCCGGCACGCGGCGTCGGCTCCGGCTTGAGTTCGGTGGAAGCCGGCGTGCGTCTGCGCTACGAGATCGACCGGAAGTTCGCCCCGTACATCGGCATGGTCCACGAACGCGCGTTCGGCAACACCGCGGACTTCCGCCGTGCCGAGGGCGAAGACACCCGCGATACCCGCCTGGTGGCGGGCGTGCGCATCTGGTTCTGACAGGCGCGGGTACGCCGACAGCCCATCCACGGGCTTTCACGTACCCGAAACAAAGCGAGGAACATCCATGAAACGCAACCAAATCGTGCTGGCGATCATCGCGCTGGCCTCTGCCCATGCACTCACCGCATGCGCGCAAGCGCCTGACAACAACATTGCGCAGGCATCGTCTCCGACACCTGCGCTGATCACCCACTCCGCATCGGAAGCCTCCGGGCAAAGTCCGGTGCCTGCCCAGTCCGTCCTGCCGCTGGTGGTCGTCAGCAAGAGCCCCAATTGCGGCTGTTGCCAGTTGTGGGTGGAGCACATGGAACACGCCGGCTTCACGGTCCAGGTCGTGAATACCCACAACGTGAACGCTATCAAGGAGCGGGTGGGCGTTCCGTACGGCAAGGGCTCCTGCCATACCGCGGAAGTGGATGGTTATTTCGTCGAAGGCCACGTCCCGGCGGATGACATCCAGCGCCTGCTGACGGAGCGGCCCGCGGGCAAGGGGCTGGTCGTGCCGGGCATGCCGGCCGGCTCACCGGGAATGGAGCTGCCCGATGGCCGCGTCCAGCCCTATGTCGTCGAGCTCGTCGCCCACGACGGCAGCACGTCCGCGTTCGCCCACCACGCGGATTGACGCACTGCTCGACGCCAGACCATTGCCGCTGTCACGGGAGGATGCATGAACACCCACCATCACCAGACGGGCACCGACAAACACGGAGATCCCGGCCACCCCGGCGTGGGAGCCGCCACGGACCCGGTCTGCGGCATGCAGGTCGACCCGGCCCAGACCGCGCATCACGCCGGGCATGAAGGGGTAACGCACCATTTCTGCTCGGCGCGTTGTCTGGAGCGCTTCATCGCGGATCCGGCGCGATACTTGACTCCGCAACCGGACAACGGCGCCGGGCAGGCACCGGCGGGGACGATGTACACCTGTCCGATGCATCCGCAGGTGCGCCAGGAAGGCCCCGGCATCTGCCCGATCTGCGGCATGGCGTTGGAACCGGAAATGCCGGGGCTCGACGACGAGGACAGTCCCGAGCTGCGTGATTTCAGCCGCCGTTTCTGGTGGACCTTGCCGGCGACGCTGGTGGTGCTGGTGCTGGCGATGTCCGGCCACTACTTCCCGCAGCTGCCGGTGGATACCCGGACCTGGATCGAGCTGGTACTGACCTTCCCGGTGGTGCTGTGGGCCGGCGCGCCGTTCTTCGTGCGGTGCGTGCAGTCGGTCCGCAACCTCAGTCCCAACATGTGGATCCTGATCGGCATCGGCGTCGGCGCGGCGTTCGGCTACAGCGTCGTCGCCACCATCGCACCCGACCTGTTCCCGGAGTCGTTCCACGAACACGGCCGCGTGGGCGTCTACTTCGAAGCGGCCGCGGTGATCGTCTCGCTGACCCTGCTCGGCCAGTTGCTCGAACTACGCGCCCGATCGAAGACCTCGACCGCCCTGAAGGCCCTGCTGGGGCTGGCACCCAAGACCGCACGCCGCCTGCGCGACGATGGCGGCGAGGAGGATGTCGAGCTCGGCCACGTCCATGTCGGCGACCGCCTGCGGGTACGCCCCGGTGAGAAGGTGCCGGTGGACGGCGAGGTGATCGAAGGGCGCTCCCATGTCGACGAATCGATGCTGACCGGGGAGCCGGTCCCGGTCGAGAAAACCGTCGGTTCCAGCGTGATCGGCGCGACCCTCAACGGCACCGGCAGCCTGGTGATCCGCGCGGACAAGGTCGGTTCGGCGACGATGCTGGCGCAGATCGTGCAGCTGGTCGCGCAGGCGCAACGCTCGCGCGCACCGATGCAGCGCATGGCCGACAAGGTGGCTTTCTGGTTCGTGCTGGCGGTGCTGGCGATCGCCGTCGCGACCTTCTTCGTGTGGGGGCTGCTCGGCCCGGAGCCGTCGTGGACGTTCGCGGTGCTCAACGCGATCTCGGTCCTGATCATCGCCTGCCCCTGCGCGCTGGGACTGGCCACGCCGATGTCGATCATGGTGGCGACCGGCCGTGCCGCCGGGGAAGGCGTGCTGTTCCGCGATGCCGAGGCGATCGAGAACCTGCGCAGGATCGACACCCTGATCGTGGACAAGACCGGGACCCTGACCGAAGGACGCCCGGCGTTCCACGCCGCGTTGGCGGCCGCAGGATTCACCGAGCAGGAAGTGCTGCGCCTGGCGGCCAGCCTGGACCAGGGCAGCGAGCACCCGTTGGCCGACGCGATCGTCGCCGAAGCTCGCCGTCGTGGCCTGGCGCTGGACACCCCGGAGAGCTTCGAATCGGCCACCGGCATCGGCGTGCGCGGCAAGGTGGGAGGCGCCACCCTGGCGATCGGCAATACCGCGCTGATGGACGAGGTCGGGGTCGATGCCTCGGTGCTTTCCATCCCGGCCGAGGAGTTGCGCCGGGCCGGTGCCAGCGTGATGTATCTGGCGGTCGATGGCGTCCTGGCCGGCCTGCTCGCGGTGTCCGACCCGATCAAGGCCACCACCGCGGATGCCATCAAATCGCTGCACGCTGCGGGCCTGGACATCGTGATGGCCACCGGCGACGGCGTCACCACCGCGCATGCGGTCGCACGCACGCTGGGCATCGACGAAGTCCATGGCGAGGTCCGCCCGAAGGACAAGATCGACCTCGTAAGGCAGTTGCAGGCCAAGGGGCACCGGGTCGCGATGGCCGGCGACGGGATCAACGACGCCCCCGCGCTCGCCGGCGCCGATGTCGGCATCGCGATGGGCACCGGCACCGACGTGGCGATGTCGAGCGCGCAGGTGACGCTGGTCAAGGGCGACCTGCGCGGCATCGTGCGGGCACGGTCGATTTCCAGCGACACCGTCGCCAATATGAAGCAGAACCTGGGCTTTGCGTTCCTCTACAACGCGCTGGGCGTACCGGTCGCGGCCGGTGTGCTGTACCCGCTGACGGGCCTGTTGCTGAGCCCGATGATCGCCGCTTTGGCGATGAGCCTGAGCTCGGTGTCGGTGGTCGCCAATGCCTTGCGGCTGGGCCGGAAGCGGCATGGTTGAGGCAATCAATCCATAACGGTGATGGCAATCGAGGGCGCGGCAGGTCGAGCATGCCGCCACCTGCAGCAAGCACCTGAGTGTTGACTTGAATCAAGGCGCGGCCACCGTGCTGCGCCTAACTTCGGATCATCCATGAAACTGTCCCGCCACCAGCGCCTGCGCCACCGGATCACGATCTTCACGATCGTGGCGCTGTTGTGGTCGCAGTTCGCGCTGGCGGGGCATCCGACGGCCTCCATGGCGTTCGCGGCACTGGATGCCGGCCCACCGGCCGGCTTGCAGCATGGTTGCCAGCACCCCACGTCATCCAACGACGCGCCACCCAGCAACGCGACGGTCTGCGCCCCCCACTGCACCCAGGGCGACCAGAGCCGGGATGCCAGCCGCATACCGCCGGTTCCCGCCTCCTTGCCGGCCCCGGTCTACCCGATGGCATTGATCGCCGCGCCGGTGGACAGCACCACGATCCACCGCGCCACGCCACTTGTGGTGCCGTGGCATCGACCTACCCTGCATCCCGCCAGCATCCTGTTGATCTGATCGCCGGCCGAAGTCCGTCGGGCGCATTGCTGCGCCTGACGTCACTTCCGCCGGCGCAGCCGTCTCCGCACGGCATGTCGCCTCCGCAACAGCACCGCCGTCCCATCGACGACGGCCTGGCAAGGCAGAGACATGACTCCTTCCGATCTTCATCCGGATCACGCCCCTTCATGGGCGTGGGCGCAGCCGCGCCTCCGTCCGGCACCCGGTAAACCTTCCCGGCAACGGCACCCATTCGGATCGCTGGTGCTGGGCATTGCGTTGGCACTGCCCGTCTTCACCGGCTATTCCGGCAACGCCTTCGCAGCGGAGCCGCAACGTCCCGGCAGCGACATCGCCTCGATCCACAACTGGCTGGTCGACCACAACCCGCAACTGCGCGCCCTGCAGGCCGAGGCCGAGGCGGCCGAGGCGATGATCCTCCCGGCCGCCGCGTTGCCCGACCCGATGGCGACGGTGGAATGGCAGGGCATCGACCCCGTCCATCCCAATGTGCTGCCCGCCAATGTGGGGGCCACCAGCTACATGGTGGAGCAGACCTTTCCGCTGTGGGGCAAGCGCGGCCTGTCGCGCGATATCGCCCGCGAGCAGGCCCGCGCGGCCGGTCACGGGCACGACGCCGCCGCGCTGGCGCTGTTGGCGAACGCCGAGGATGCCTACGTGCGCTACTGGCACGCCCGCGAGGCCATCGTGGTCATCGACCGCTTGACCGGGTTGCTGGAACAGGTGGAGGAAATCGCCGGGGTCCGCTATGCGCTGGGCCTGGCCGCCCAGCAGGACGCGATCCGCGCCCAGGTCGAGCGCACCGCCATGCAGCGGCAGCGGCTGGAGCGCCAGGCACTGCGGCGCGAAGCCGCATCGACGTTGAATGCCCTGCTCGGCCGCCGTGCCGATGCTCCGCTGGCCGAGCCGGCTTCGCCTCCCGCGCTGGCCATCGGGCAGGACACGTTCGACATCGCCCGCGAGCGGATTGCCTCCGGCACCCACCCCCTCCTGCAGGCCGGCACCGCGCTGGCCGCAGCGGCCAACCGCCGCGCCGAACTGGAACGGCGCAAGCGGCTTCCGGACATCACCCTCGGCGTCGGCGCCATGCAGGTCGGCCATCGCGTCGACAGCTACGCGCTGATGCTGGAGGTGGAAATCCCGTTCCAGCAACGGGCGCGGCGTGGGCGGGAACACGCATCGCGTCTGTTGGAGGAAGCCGCTCTGGCACGCACCGAAGCCACGCATGACGAACTGGAGGGCCGCCTGGGAAGCGTCTGGGGACGCTGGCAGGGTGCCCGCGAGCAGCGCGAACTGATCGAACAGACTTTGCTGCCGCAGTCGGACGCGAACTTCCAATCGGCACTGGCAAGTTACCAGGTCGGCGAAGTCGATTTCGCGACCCTGCTTGAAGCCTTGCGCGAATGGCAAGGCGCCGACCTGCTCCGGGTGGATGCCACCCGCGACGAACTACTGGCTGCCGCCGCCGTGCGCGCCATCAGCGGAGATACACCATGAAAACCTCCCATTGGCTCATGGGCCTTACCGTGGTGCTGCTCGCCCTTGCCGCCGGCTGGTGGGGCGGCCGCCACTTCCGTTCCGAAACACCATCGCAGCAAGCGAGCAACCGTGCCGAACAGCCCCGCAGGATCCTCTACTACCGCAACCCGATGGGTCTGCCCGACACCTCGCCAGTGCCCAAGAAGGACTCGATGGGCATGGACTACCTGCCCATCTACGAAGGTGTGGAAGCACCCGCCGCACCGGGAACCGTGGCGCTGTCGCCGGAGAAGGTGCAGAAGCTGGGCGTGCGCACCGAGGCCGTCCGCCGACAGACCTTGTCGACGAGCGTCCGTGCCAGTGCCACCGTGCAGATCGACGAGACCCGCCAGTACGCGATCGCGCCGAAATTCGAGGGCTGGGTCGAGCAGCTGCATGCCAACCAGACCGGCATGTCGGTACGGCGAGGCCAGCCGCTGCTGTCGGTGTACAGCCCCGAACTGCTCGCCGCGCGGAACGAATTCCGGGTGGCCGATGCCGCCGCCAGGAAACTTGCCGCGGGTGATGCCGCAAGCACGGCCACGATGGTCCGCCTGCGCGACGCCGCCCGGCAGCGCCTGAAGAACTGGGGCATCGACACCGCCCAACCGTCGAACGGAACACACGGGGATGCGGGCAGCCTGGTGATCCGTTCGCCCGCCGACGCCGTGCTGATCGAAAAGCCGGTCGTGCAGGGCGACCGCTTCGCCGCCGGCGACACCATCCTCCGCCTGGCCGACCTGTCGACGGTGTGGCTGGTCGCCAACGTACCCGCCACCAGCGCCGGGCTCGTGTCGGTCGGCCAGCAGGCCCGTTTCCAGTCGCCATCGCTGCCGGGCCGAAGCTTCGAGGGCCGGGTCGGTTTCATCCAGCCCATCATCGACCCGCAGACCCGCACCCTGGCGGTACGGGTGGCGTTGCCGAACCCCGACGGCAGCCTGCGCCCCGGCCTGTTCGGCGACATCGTCCTGAGCCAGAACCCCGCCCGGGAAGCGCTCACCGTTGCACGCTCCGCGGTGCTCGACAGCGGTGTACGGCAACTGGTGCTGGTGCAGGTCGGCGAGGGCCGCTTCGAGCCGCGAGCCGTGGTCCTGGGCGAACGCTCGGGCGATCGGGTCGAGGTGCGCGAAGGCCTGCACGAAGGCGAACGCGTGGTGGTGTCGGCCAACTTCCTGATCGATGCCGAGAGCAACCTGCAGGCCGCGCTGGAGGCCCTGACAGCCTCGCATGCGCATGACGCAGGCGATACCGGGCCGGGCTCGTCCGTCCCCCGGCCGGCGGAAAACGCCGCTCCGGACGATCACCAGCACGAAACGCCACCGGCCTCCGAACCGGATCACGGCAGCCACCCGGGCACGGCGGCACCTGGACTGACGTCTGTCCCCGCACTCGATGCGGACGCCTCCCACGATCCGCAAGCGATGGAGCACTGACATGCTGGCGCGTCTTATCGAATGGTCGGTTCGCAACGTCTTCCTGGTGTTGGTGATGGTCATCGCCGTGACCGGCGGCGGCATCTATGCACTGCTCAACACGCCGCTGGATGCCCAGCCGGACCTGTCCGACGTCCAGGTCATCGTGTACGCCGACATGCCGGGACAGGCCTCGCAAGTGGTCGAAGACCAGGTGACCTACCCGCTGTCGACGGCGATGCTGGCCGTGCCGCGCTCCAAGGTGGTCCGTGGCATCTCGATGTTCGGCGCCTCCTACGTCTATGTGATTTTCGAAGACGGCACCGACATCTACTGGGCCCGCGCCCGCGTGCTGGAATACCTCAACTCCGCGTCCAGGCAGATGCCGGCCGGGGTCACGCCGACGCTCGGGCCGGATGCCACCGGCGTGGGCTGGGTGTACCAGTACGTCCTGGAGGGCAAACAGAAGTCCCTGGATGAACTTCGCGCCATCCAGGACTGGTACGTCCGCTACCAGTTGACCGCGGCACCCGGCGTAGCCGAGGTCGCCAGTGTCGGCGGCTTCGTCCGCGAGTACTCGATCACCGTCGACCCGGGCAAGCTGCGCCAGTACGGCGTGCCACTGTCGCGGGTCTCCGAGGTCGTCGCGCAGAGCAACCGCGACGTCGGCGGCCGGGTCATCGAGATGACCGAAACCGAGTACATGATCCGCAGCCGCGGCTACCTGCGCGGGATCGATGACATCGAGAACCTCGTGGTCAAGAGCGACGCCGGCACGCCGGTGCTGGTCGCCGATATCGCGCGGGTCGAACTGGTCCCGGCGGAGCGGCGCGGCATCGCCGAGCTCAATGGCGAAGGCGAAGTGGTCGCCGGCATCGCCATCGCCCGCTACGGCGAGAACGCGCTGGCCGTCATCGAGGGACTGAAGGAGAAGATGGCGGAGATCCAGACCGGCCTGCCGGAAGGGGTCAGCCTGCAGACCGTGTACGACCGCTCCGGGCTGATCCAGCAGGCGATCGCCACCTTGCGCACCACGCTGATCGAGGAAAGCATCATCGTCGCGCTGGTGTGCATCCTGTTCCTGTTCCACGTCCGCAGCGCGCTGGTCGCGATCGTGATGCTGCCGGTGGGCGTGCTCATCGCGTTCATCGCCATGCGCGCGCTGGGCATGAACTCCAACATCATGAGCCTGGGCGGGATTGCCATTGCGATCGGGGCGATGGTGGATGCAGCCATCGTGATGATCGAGAACGCCCACAAGCACATCGAACACAGCGACGGCAGCCGCTCGCACCGGCAACTGATCATCGACGCCTGCCGCGAAGTCGGCCCGCCGCTGTTCTTCAGCCTGCTGATCATCACCGTGGCGTTCCTGCCGGTGTTCGCGCTGGAAGACCAGGAGGGCCGCCTGTTCAAGCCGCTGGCATTCACCAAGACCTTCGTCATGGCCGCCGGCGCGCTGCTGTCGGTCACGCTGGTGCCGGTGCTGATGCTGCTGTTCGTGCGCGGCAGGATCCTGCCGGAGAAGAAGAACCCGGTGAACCGGGTGCTGATCGCGATGTACCGGCCGGTGATCGCGGTCGTGCTGCGGCACAAGACCGCGACCCTGGGCATCGCCGCGCTCGCGCTGGTGCTGACCCTGTGGCCGGCCTCCCGGCTCGGCAGCGAGTTCATGCCGACCCTCAACGAGGGCACCCTGCTCTACATGCCCGCGTCGCTGCCGGGGATGTCGGTGACCAAGGCCGCCGAACTGCTGCAGCAGCAGGACCGGATCATCAAGACGTTTCCCGAGGTGGAGTCTGTGTTCGGCAAGGCCGGCCGTGCGCTGACCGCGACCGATCCGGCACCGCTGGAGATGTTCGAGACCGTCATCAACCTCAAGCCGGAAAAGGCATGGCGCGACGGCATGACGATCGACGCGCTGATCGCGCAGATGGACCAGGCGCTGCAATTCCCGGGCGTGGCCAACTCCTGGACCATGCCGATCAAGGCGCGTACCGACATGCTGTCCACCGGCATCCGCACGCCGATCGGGGTCAAGGTGTTCGGTACCGAGCTGGCCGAGATGGAGCGGATCGCCAAGCAGATCGAGGCCGCCGTGCGCACGGTGCCGGGCACCACCAGTGCCTATGCCGAGCGGCTGACCGGCGGCTACTACCTGGACATCCAGCCCGACGCCCGCCAGCTGGCGCGCTACGGACTGACCGTCGGCGACGTGCAGGGCACGATCTCGGCGGCACTGGGTGGCGAACTGGTGACCACCACG